>JAKRSG010000001.1 GCA_022402405.1 Bacteroidia bacterium
AGAGAAGTAAACTTTATAGTATCACCAATGATATACCTCCATAAGCCAGAATTGGTGCTCATAACAAGTGCGTACGATTCATTGGTTTTAACTTGTTCCAGACTTAAAGTATCTGGAAATTCTTTGCCATATTCGCTCATGGGCATAAACTCAAAGTACACTCCATAATCTAGCATGAGCAACATTTCGTCACTATTTAATTTATCTTGAATACCCAAAAATCCCTCACTGGCATTGTAGGTTTCTATGTAATTTACTTGCGAGCTTTTTATTAGCTGTTTGAACCTATCTCTATATGGAGTAAAGCTAACGCCGCCGTGCAAATAAAGCTCAAGGTTTGGCCAAATATCTGTGAGATTATTCTTACCACTTAACTCAAATAATTTTTCAATAAGTACGATTGTCCATGTGGGAACTCCTGATATATTGGTAACATCATCTTGAATGGTAGCTTTAGCCATTTTTTCAATTTTTTCGTCCCAATTATCCATGATGGCGATGCTTAAATCTGGCGTGCGAAGGTACTGTGTCCAGAGAGGCATATTTTGCATCATAACAGCGCTTAGATCTCCATAGAATGTTTCGTTGTTCGCGTGATTTATTTGGTGGCTACCTCCCATAACCAAGCCTTTTCCACTGAAAATATTTGATTCAGGTTTTTGGAGTAAGTATGTCATCAAAACATCTTTTCCGCCTTGGTAATGACATTCTTCTAAGCTCTCGTAAGTAACAGGAATGAACTTGCTTTTAGCGCTAGTGGTACCTGAAGATTTGGCAAACCATCTTACTTCGCTAGGCCATAGAATATTTTGTTCGCCCTGCATCATACGTTCTATATAATGTTTAAAATCGTCGTAATTTGTTACAGGAACGCGTTGTTTAAATGTTTCTAAATTATGTATGCTTTTAAAGTCATAATGCCTCCCAAACTCAGTAATTTGAGCTGTTCTCAACAATTTCATTAATTGATCATGTTGAACTTGATGCGGGTTATTTAGGATTTCCTCAAAAGCAGGAAGTCGTCTTTTGAGATACCAACTTACCAATGAATTAACTATGGGCATATGTTCAAATTTTCAGAGCCCAAGTTGCATATAAAAACACAATTAAACAAGGATTTAAGGCAGTTTCTAAATCTCTTATTTTTTATTTTTATCTATATATTCTCTCATTCGCCAATTGGCAAAGTCTACCATCAACATAAATGCTTCGTTGTATTTGCTCATGGTAAGTGCTTCGTATGTGTCTTCTACATCGTGATAATGATGGTAATTTCCTCTTAAATAAAAGAAAAAGGAAGGTACACCAGCTTCAGTAAAATAATGATGATCGCTATTGGCGGCTTTACCTCTGGGTGCAATGTCTGGAAGATATTGTCCGCTTAAATTACATAATTTTAATTGTTCATATAAGTAAGGAAACTCGGTAGCGTTAACAACGGTAAGTCCTTCATCGCCGGTCGACATTAAATCCATATTTAGCAAAAGGCTAATTTTTTTTAAAGGTATTAAAGGATTTTCTACAAAATAATAAGAACCAATCAGGCCTATTTCTTCGCCAGCGAATGCCATAAAAACAACAGAATATTCAGGAGGGTTTTTAGCATAATGTCTGGCAAGATCCAGCATCATTGCTATACCACTGGCATTATCATTAGCTCCTGGAAAGATTGCGTCGTTGCCCAGTTTTCCTAGATGGTCGTAATGGGCAGTAAATACTATAAAAGAATCTGGCTGAACCCTACCTTTAATGTAACCTAACACGTTTTGTGTACCATGTACTTTATGCGCCGCCTCTATTTTTATTTCCATTTCAAGAACTAAATTCGGGAATGTTCCTGCTTTAAAATATAGAATTGGGAAAGGTGCAAAATCCATTGCAGGGCTCCATACCAATGTTTTGTTATTTTTGTAGATGAGTCCTTTAGCCTTTAACGTGTTATTTAAAATTTCTTTAGCTCTTTCTGGGTGAATGAAATTCTTATTTTTAATATCATCTACAACGATAAAATAGTTCTTTAGGTTCAGCCCTTTAATACGTTTAAATTCTTGACTATTATCTATCATCGCAGAATCTAATTGTAAAACTTTGTAAGTTCCTTTAACACTGGGGCAGCCTGGGTTTAGGATAAAATCGTGGCCGGCAAAAACAGGTCGATTATCTAATTTTATTTCTACCTCATTTGGATAGTATATTACTGGAAATCCTAGAGGCTGAAAGTACTTTTCGCCTAAGGGTATTAGTTTATGTTTTGCATATTCCTGACGAATAAAATTAGCGGCATTTTTATCTCCATTCTGCACATATCCTCTACCTGCGAATTCTTCGCTACAAAGAGTTTTAATGCATGATTTGGCATAGCTTAAATCTTGCGCATTAATATTCCAACTTACAAGATGAAAAAGAAATATGACTGCGAATTTTTGGGCTATTTTCATGGCTTTAAAAAATTTATTTTAGGATTTTTTTGAAGTTAAATGTAAGTATAATGAGAGTAAAATATACAAAACAATACTTAAGGCTATTCCAACATAGGTAAAGAAAATGATGAGCAATAAACCAGCTAATAAAAAGAGGTATCTTACTTCATTTCCTTGGAAGGTAAATTTCTTAAATTTAAGCGCAAAAAGTGGTAATTCGGCAATTAATAAATAAGAAAATATTATTGGGTAAAGACTAATAAAGGCAAATGAACTGTATATGTTTTCTGCCCAAATGGGTCCGTTTTCCATTACAAATGGTATAGAGCAAATAAGCAAAGCGTTGGCAGGTGTAGGTACGCCAATAAACGAATCGCTTTGGCGGGTGTCTATATTAAACTTTGCTAGTCTGTAAGCAGAAAAAATCATGAGCGAAAACGGTAAATAGCTAATGAAAACCAAAAGTGGAATAAATTGAATAAATGAGCTACTAAAAAGTAGATATTCTTGCGAGTGCGAATAGAATATAAAGCCTGGAGCTACACCAAAACTCACTACGTCTGCTAATGAATCTAGTTGTTTACCCAGCTCGCCGCTTACTTTTAACAATCGTGCAGCGAAGCCGTCAAAAAAATCGAGAATAGCAGCGATAACTATGTAGGTTGCAGCTAATGTTGGGTGGCCATCAAAGGTGGCAACAATTGATAAACAGCCAAAAAACAAATTGGCAGATGTTATGGCATTCGGAATGTGTTTAATCACTTTTTTTAAATTTGATGCAAAGTAAAGGGCTATTTTCAATTTATGAAATTGGCTTTTAGTTTATTTGTTTTTATATTGTGCAGATTTTGAAAATCAGATTAGTTAATGAAATTTAAAAATCTTTTTGCATTCATTTTGTTTGGGGTGCCAATGCTATTGTTCGCCCAAAGAGAATCTGTCTATATGCAGATTAAAAGTGCTGCCCCTTTGCGTCCGTTTACTTATTATGAACCTAGTGAAATTGAACAAAAAAATGGTAAAATTAACGCCTCTTTAAAATCGGCGAACGGGTATTTATTTGAAATTACCGATATTGCAGAGAAAAATTTGGTTTGCAACAAAACCCTAAATCATAATCAGTTTAAAATTGTTTTGATAGATAATCGAATGAATAAAACCTATCGGTCTACTCATCTTTCTAAAGGTACTTTAAAGATAGTTTGTAGATCTAGGCGAGCACATGAATTTGTATACGATGGAGAAATATTCTTAAACAATAAGAAGGTTAATGTGCAAGCAAATTTGTCGGGCAGAGTAAGAAAATTACATGATTTGAAAACCAATTAACATGAAAAAACATATATCTTTATTTTTAATTTTACTAAGTGTTTTGAGCCTATCGTATGCTCAACAATTTAGGAGTCCAAGTTCTGCTACATCTGCAAAAGATTTAGAGCAAATTTTTGAAGACAATTTTACTTTAACTCAAGTTGCTATTCAAAAGAAGGCTGCAGAGCTTAATATTCCTGTTA
>JAKRSG010000002.1 GCA_022402405.1 Bacteroidia bacterium
TAGGCCTTCAATTAAAGCATACAAAAACGAGAAACGTACAAATGTGGATTCGCTGCTTAAAAAATCGCTGAGCATTACTCCTGATAGTGCTTGTAACGACAATACCACCAGCAATAATGCAGAAGCTAATGTATATATATGAGGCAGAATCTTTTTAATAAATTGGTGTATTTGCTCTCTTTTAAAAACATATAGATTGAGCAGTAGCATGGCCCAAATCATATAGATATTTCTTGTAAACGATAAAATTATGCCAACAGCGCTTAAGAAAACTATGCTTAGCACAAAGTTTGAGTTCTCTTTCCATTGATTAAAATTCAGTTTAGAAACAAAAAAAGAAAAGACCAAAATAGAAAAGAGTCCAAACTCATAACTAGAATTAAAAATAGATCGTGGCCTAAAAGACCCTAAAAGTTCGCTTGTTGCTTGTAAGGTTTTCTCTTCGGTATTTAAGCCGATAAAATCCGTTTTAAAAACATATTGCACCAAGGCAAAAACAAATACAGGAATATAGGATTTACCAAGCAAGTTTAAGATACTGTCAATAGAAATTAAAAGCCTATCTCTGTTTAATTCTTTATATCCAAATAGCTGCAAAGTAAACATTACATGGTATGGCATTAAAGTAAATATCAAATAGAAATAATAGGGTATTTGATACGAAAACCTTAGCAATAAAATTGTTGAAATCACCGAATACGCGAGCCATATAAAATATATTTTTACAATACTTGGATCAGCCCAAACAAAAAGCTTTTTAGTAAACAATAACAAAGACAGGTACCCCAATGCAATTAACCATGCCGATAATTCTAATAATTGCATTCTAAATATTGGCACCTTATAGGTAAAGGCTTGAATATAAAATGGAATATTAAAGAATTGAAATATGAATAGAATTCCAAATACTAAAAAAAATGTATTGGCATAGAACTTCATGACTCTAACACATTAATCCATTTGTCGGTAATAAAATCCCAGGAATAATTTTTAGAAGTTTCGATACCATTTTGTCGGATGGTCTCCGCTTCTGATCGCTTATTTACAATCCATAAAACGGCATCTTTTATGGCACTCGGATTATTAACTGGAATAGGAATATGATCGTGCCACTCTTTTCCATAATCTATGGGTGTAGCAATACTTATAGCACCGCAGGCCATGGTTTCGAGTGGTGGGTAAGCAAAACCTTTTTCCCAAACGGTAGAAACAACAATATCACATGCTGAATAAAACTCTGCTAGTTCAGTTTCATTTTTAGGTTTAATAGCTGTGTATTCAACACCAGCTGTTTCTTTACAAAAATCATAGGCAATGAGTAAATCAAATTCAACACCCTGCTCCCGTAACATTTTCATGGCAGCAAAAAACTCTACACTTCCCTTTCTACGTTCTACCCTGGAGATATGACCAATCTTTAATCTCTTGTTAGGATCCTTTTTTCTTGGGTAATAAATACTTGGTTCAAACCCCGGAGGAATCTCAGGATAAGTATGTCTTTTTGAAAGCGAAGCTTTAGAACCTTCGCAGTTTACTATCTTATTTATGGGAACCAAATAAGAAAGATGTGCTAACAAAAAATAATGAAAACGCCTGACCAATGTTTTTAATCTAAAAGAGAAAAAATGCGTTTCATCTGCTTGAACATAATACCACAATTTTCCTTTTATATTTTTATTAAAAAAGGCTGCAACGGCAGTTGGAAAATACGTGGCGATAACAATATCTGCCTCTACTTTAGCGTCCATGAGATAGGCTAATCTAGGGAAAAGCGAATACGCCACATCGCCCTCTGCGCCAATTAACTTGCAATTATTTTCGTATTGTAATGGGTGAACCGATAAGTTTTCGGCCACAAAAAACTCAACTTCATAACCTCTCTCTTTGAGTTTATTTCCAACTTTAAACAACACCTTTAATCCTCCTGTTGGAATCAAAGTATATATCAAAAATGTTACTTTTTTAGCCATCCCACTTGCTCCTGTAAAAGAAAACTACAACTACGCATAAATAGAGAAAATAACTTATGCTGTATGAATAGGTTATTCCTATTAATCCAAATGTAGGTAAAAATAATAAGGCTAAAAAATACATGCAAATTCCGAAGAACACCTCTGCAAAAATAAAATATATAGTTTGTGCTTTGGCCAATAAAACATAGGCAAACACAAAACTTAATAGCCTCAGAAAATCTCCAAACAACTGCCAAAACATCAGATCAGAAATAGGTTCAAACCCTTTTGTAAAAACCAAACGAATGAGAATGTCTCTGAAAATATAAATGACTCCCAAAATAGATAAGCTGATAGGAATAATTAACCTGATGGTTTTATAGATTTCTACTCGCATATTTACCCTTGTTTTTATCTGCGCCAAATGAGGCAAATAATAAGTACTAAAGGCTGTGGTAAGTATTAATATAGGTATTTGAGACACCCTATTTAATGCCTCCCAAAAACCGGCACTTTGCTCTGAATATTGCGATAATAAATGGGTTCGTAAAGATATTTGAAGTATAGGCGTTACGCTCGAACTAAACAAAAACATGAGTGTAAAAGAACTCAACTTTTTTGATTCTTCTTTTAAAAACCTCGGTTTAATGGCTTGCCAACTAAACCAATCTGTTTTAGTTAAAAAGGGCCATAATACTAAAAAGTAAAAAATCAGATTAACAATAACAGAAAGTATGGCACCTTTTACTCCAAAAAAATAAATACATATTAAAGAACTTAGTAAACCTGCAAAGCTTATTAAGATGTTTACCCAAATAAAAGTCTTAAACAATTTTAAGCCATTTATTACGGCCAAAAACAACTGTCCGCCATTATAAAAAAACATTAAAAACGCCGTAACAATTATATATAAACTGTATTCATTCGTTTTAAATAAATACTCAGAAACTTGGGAAGAAAACACTAATAACAGCAAGCACGACAAGCTTGTTAAGGCAAGCATAATAAAAAGGGTGGCTGCTATAAACTTGTTTTTACTTGTAGTATCTTCCTCAAACTCCGAAACGTATTTGGTAAGTCCTGTATTTAATCCGCCGGAACCAAATGCATGTAAAATACTTAAGAAATTATTCATTTGGCCAACCAAAGCAAAACCAGCCGGACCAGCATAAATGGCGAGGAATTTACTTACTACAAAACTAATGAGAATTTTTAATCCACTAGAAATAGAAGAAAGAATGGTTACCTTAAAAAAACCTGAATGCCCAATAAGTTCATTTTTAATTTTTTGAATCATTCTTCATCCTAAAATATTGCACGCTTAAGAGAAAAAACATTCCAAAAGCAAGTCCAAATGCTGCTAATAAACCATATTTTAATTTCGACTTATAAATGGTGGTTAGAGGTAAAGTGGGACCATCAATTAATTTAAAGAAAGGCCTTTGTTGCTCTAAAGTAATTTTAGCAAACTCATAGTTTTTTATAAGTTCTGCCATTATAGTATTTAGAATTTCTAAATCACGTTTAGCCCTGAGTTCATCAATTCTTCCACTCGCCTTAAATACATTAAAGTTATAATCTGATGCCGCTCCCAAAACAGCCTCCTTTTCACGAATAAGTTGCTGTACAGAATCTAATTTAGATTCAAGTAAATCTACATTGGTTTGTTGTTTTTGAATGGCGTTCAATATGTAAAAATCACTTATTGAGGCATAAATTTCTTCTGCTAACCTTTTTGCTAAAATCTCATCAGGTAAGGTAGTTTTTAAAAACAGAATTCCTGTTCCTTGTCCTACCAACGACTTCTTTTTCAATGCCTCATATTCAAAAAACTTACCCTTAACTAATACATCGATGGCAATATCTAAAGCTTTGTTTTCTTGTCGACTTAAACGCTCATAATCTGTAGAAACAATTTTCTCAAAACCATCCATGATCGTGTCTTTGCTCCAGTAAGAGCTCATTTTCAACTCACGAATTAATTCATTTACTAATAATTCAGATTTCTTATCTGCTAC
>JAKRSG010000011.1 GCA_022402405.1 Bacteroidia bacterium
GCCAAGAATCCATGTAGCTGCGCACCACTGTGGTTTGGCCCTGTTAAGCAGCCCCCTCTAAAGATTCCTGTTTTCATTCCAAAGTACTTACCATACTCCTGCACCATAACATCGGCTGCCACTTTACTGGCACCAAATACACTATGTTTAGTTTGGTCTATACTCATGCTTTCGTCTATTCCATATTGGTAAAAAGCATGATCTTCTGCTATCTCCCAACGCTTTTCAAGCTCAACTAAAGGCAGATAATTGGGAGTATCGCCATATACTTTATTGGTTGAGGTAAAAATAAAAACCGCATCTGCACAATACAACCTGGTTAACTCCAACATATTTAAAGTACCCGTTGCATTAACCCCAAAATCTGTTAGCGGTTCTTTGGCAGCCCAATCATGACTAGGTTGTGCGGCAGTATGTACTATTAGCTTAATGTCTGAACCAAACTCATTAAACACCTTTTCCAATCCATCATAATCGCGGATGTCTATATCGTACGATTTAAAATTAGGATATTTTTCCTCTAATCGATTTTTATTCCATATAGTAGAACCATCTGCCCCAAAAAAATAAGACCTTAAGTTATTATCAATACCAATAACCATATCAAACTTTTTGGTAAAAAACTCTACCGACTCCCCACCAATTAATCCACTACTTCCTGTTATAACTGCAATATTCATGTTGCTAACTTAAGATATTCTTCAAATTATTTTCATTGGCTCGCATCCAATCAAAAGTATCAGAAACTAAATCCTGAACACTTTTTTTAGCTTGCCATAATCCCCCATTTACTTCATTTAGATAAGAGCAATCGCTCACATAGATGCGCACATCGGCGGCTCTGTTTTCAGTAACCGACTGAATAGAAATTTTATTACCTGTAACCTCTTCACATAGTTTGGTAAGTTCTTGCAAACTAAAGCTAGAGTTTAAGCCACCGCCAACATTCATGGTTTTTCCATTGTACATTTTTAGGTTATGAATTTGATGATCTATCAAACTCAATAAATCCTCTGCATGCAATACATCGCGCATTTGTTTGCCGGTTCCACCATAACCTATGTATGAAAGAGAACCTTTAAAATAGTGCCTAGCCAACCATAAAACCAAAACCCCTTGATCTACCTTACCCATTTGCCATGGTCCGCTAATTACGCCACAACGATTGATAATGGCAGGCACATTCTTTATTTCATTATACTCGTTTATTAACAGTTCTGAAGCTAATTTAGTAGCACCATAAAAACTTCTGCTGCCCGTTAATGGAAACTGTTCGGTAATACCCTTCGAAGAAATTCCGGGCATAGTTTGATTATCACTCCAAACAAAACGAGTATCTAACTCTTCAAATGCGGCCGATTCTAAATTCTTAATCGGATAAATTCTGCTAGTAGAAAGAAACAAAAATGCAGCACCTGTTTTTTGCGCCAACTCTAAACAATGCACTGTACCATTTAGGTTGGCCTGAATAAGCGGCATAACCGGAGAGTTAATTCCAGACAACACACTTGGATCAGCCGAGGCATCTATTATAAAATCGAGCTTTTCAAACGAAACTAAATCCTCTTGATTTCTAATATCTCCATGAAAAAACTCAACGCCAACTTCCTTTAAACGAATTAAATTCAATTCAGAACCTCTGCGTCTCAAGTTATCTAGCGCCATAATTTGATAAGCAGGGTACAACTTTTTAAGGCCAATTGCCAATGTTGAACCCACAAATCCTGCGCCACCCGTTATTAAAATCTGTTTACTCATTTTTGTTTAGAAGGGCAATTTTAGCGAATAGTTGCGAATTCTTGATGCTTTTTTTGTAGTATTGACCAACAAATTCTGTATGAACCCATACTCACGCGTATTTGCCATCGGCAGTTTGCTCTTTATATGGTATGCTTCCGTGCTCATTTTAGCGCAATTTTCTCTCTGGCTGAACCTAGAACTGGGGCTATGGCAATTAATAGGAAGCATCCTCATTTTTATGGGCGCATCTTGGAAACTTCATGTAACCGAAAATAAAAATACCCCAGCCAAAATCCCTTTCGTGGTTGATTCGCTCTTTGCAGCATCTTTAATCTATGGGAGCTTATGGTACGCCAACACGTTTATAGATGTAAGTTTTGATAGTAATTGGTATCACTTAGACGCCATTCATCTCCTAACAAATGGCTGGAATCCCATTTACGATGAATTAAGAAACAGCCAAACTTCGTTTTCGCATAAGTATTTAACGCATTTTCCAAAAGGAGCATGGCTATTTGGTTCAGGCCTAATGGCAGCTACAAACGAAATTGAAATAGGAAAAGCCAGCACGCTTATTCTGTCTTTAGCCATTTTGTTTAGTGCGGTGAATGTGTTTAAATCGCTACTAAAATTAAACAACTTAAACAGTTGGATATTGGCATTTATATGCGCGAGTAATCCCATACAAATGCTAAATTTTGCTTCGTATTATGCAGACGGACAACTATCGGCACTCTTAACATTAGGAATTATTAATGCCCTACTTTATATGCACAGCAAACAAGGCATTTACGCTGTTTTTACCATTTTTTGTTTTGCCTTTTTAGTCAATACAAAATATAACGGAACAGCTTATGCCATTATATTTTTTGCCACCTTTTTAGCCTATTTATTCTTCAGTAAAACCGAGAATTTAACACGTGTATTAAAGATGGGATTTAGCTGGTTTTTCATTGGATTTATGTTCTTTGGATACAATCCATTTGCACGAAATTTCATTAAAAATGGTCATCCCATGTACCCCCTAAACACTGGCACCGAATCGGTTTTTGATGCCAAAGGAAATTACCCGGCTAATTTTCTTGAAATGAACCGTTTTCAAAAATTCATTCACAGTTTATATGCCCAGCCAAACTGGGTAATTACTCCCAAAACTAGTGAGATAAAAACTCTATTTAAACCCATTTCCTACGAAAGTTACAGCTATGGCAATCCCAATTTAGCTGGCTTTGGCGCAGTAATTCCCGAGTTGCTTCTACTTCTTTTCCCCTTAGGTATTTGGGCCATATTTCGGCTTGAACCTAGGCTGCGCATCTATTTTTTTTCTGGAATAACCTTGATATTAGTAAGTATTTTCATTAACCCAGAATGCTGGGTTATGCGTTATGTGCCGCAATTTTGGCTCCTAATCGTGCTTCTGCTATTAGCATTATTCTTACACAATCATCTTCGATTTATTGGCTTAGGTTCAGCCATAATTATATTGACTGCTAATCTGCATTTGGGATATTATTATTTGAACAAAAGCAAGGTTCATACTACTGAGTTAATAGAGCAAGCAGAACTAGTGAGGCATAGCAGAGGAGAATTTATTTTTGATGCAGGCTGGTCGAAACCTTTCCAGTACCGACTAGAAAAATTGGGTCTAGACCTGAGCAAACAAGTTAAATTAGACCCTAAAGATAGCCTTGTAAAACCCTTTACCGGAGGCTTAGGTGCATATTTTAAGAAAAGAACTACTAAATAAATAAAAGAATTTAATAATTTCGACGCATTCAAAATAACATATGTCTACGGAAAGAATACTAATCATTGGCTCAAATGGCCAAATTGGGCTAGAGTTAGCCGAGTCTTTAAGAAAATCATACGGTTCTGAAAATGTAATTTGCAGCGATGTGCGCAAGTTAGAAAACCAGATAGAACCCTTTGAATTATTAGATATTTTGGATCAAACCAAATTACATGAAATAGTAAAAAAATACCAAATAACACAAGTGTATTTGTTGGCGGCATA
>JAKRSG010000101.1 GCA_022402405.1 Bacteroidia bacterium
GTATAAAAATTTCGTTGTAATGATGTGGCATCAAATTCGATATTCTCCTTGAGTTCAACCCTAACAACATTAAAATTATTTTCCTTTGTTTGAGCTTCTGTACAATATTGAATAGATAAAATATCTTCTTTGGAATGAATAATCCCTTCCGTAAACAAGAAGCCAAGCGCTAGCTCAAAATCATGGCCAGGCGTTCGCATAGTAACCGAGATTCGTTGTTGCATTCTATTTCCGCTTGAGCCAAATCCAATGCGAATTTCTAATGGCTCTTCAACAGCTAAAAGATCTTCGGTATAAATGTAATTTTGCTGCTCTAAACGCTTAATTTGAACAGCCGAAACAGCTGGTTTTTGCATATTTATTTAACGATAAAGCTCCTGCTTAACTTACCAAAAGAGTCTTCGTATATAATAAAATAAACTCCAGAAGGATAGTTTTCCGTATTAATTTCCATTTTGGCATCCGATTTTTTAACTTTAATAATAGGAGAGAGCTTGCCTTCCGAATTGCTTATTAGAATTGTTCCATCCAAATGATTTTCTGGTAATTCAATAAATAAAGTACCCTCATTCGGATTTGGGTAGATTAAAATTTGGCGCAATGGCGCATGTATTTGCTTAGTTGTAGCGGTAAAATCCTTGTAGCCAAAAACATAATCACCTTGCTTTAGATTATTTACCCAAAATCTACCAATCTTATCCGTTTTACTGGCACCTGGCTGAAAGGTTAAATCGGTTTCGATAGTAAATGGGGCTCCACTATTCGGACGATATAATAGCACTAAACTATCCTCCGAAGTTTTTATTAAATCATTATCTAAAAAGCCGCCGTTTTTTGAAATAGGCATGGAACCATCGTAATTAAAAAATGCAGTGGCATTAAAGTTTTCAGAATTCCAAATTCCATGAATTCTCCAAAATCTTTCTTGAGAAACTCTAATTCCTTTAGGAACTGATTCATATCCATTAGGCAGCGATGGAGCCGCAAAATGATGCTCAATGTATACCAAGGCAGAGTCGCTAATATCTTTTACAGTATAAGTTAAAAGAGCATTAGTAAAATTCTTTATACCAGTAGTTTTAACCCATTCTTTTTGAAAAGTTTTTCCTAAAGACAACTTATTATCTTCATTTAAAACTGCAAAAGCTATATTCTTAGATTGGTTTTCTGAGAGTGTAAAATTTGAAATTGCTTTGCCCGACCAATCTGGCGTGATATCTACAGGTACAGATAATTGAGAACCATTTGTATAATATAAATTTAAGTTCAGTTTAGCCGATTTCAACAAGTTTGTTTTGTATCTTCTTTGTTGCTGCGTGTGCAATTGAAACTTATCAGCCTCATTTATTATTTTTTTCCAATCCGTTATCTGAACATCGATATCGCCTGGATCATAAATCCATGTATTAAAAAAGTCGATTAAATTTACTTGTGAATAACCAGTGAAATAATCCATTAAATTAAACGAATTAACATCTCTGAACTTAAGAGTGCTAAGGTAATTTTTGCAAGCAGTAAAAAAGGCAGAATCACCCATCATATTTCTGAGCGTATGCACCATCATTCCTCCTTTGGTATATACATGTGTTCCGTAAGTTTGATCCAAAGGAACTCCCGATACAGGTAAAAAGCCGCCATCTCTAGCATGCGCCCAACGCAAGTACTCAAATAGTTCTGCAGCTATTTTTTCATTATAAGAATTTTTACCGTAGGCGCATTCTAAAAATAAGGCCTCACAATAACTTGCCCAACCCTCATTTAGCCACATATCACTGGCGGTTCGGGTGGTTACTAAATTTCCAAACCAACTATGTGCTAATTCATGTGCCATTAACGTTTCATAATTTCCGGTACCATCAACAGCGTAAAGTGGGTAAGAAATATTACAGGCATGCTCCATAGCACCAGCATTAAAAGGTACTCCCACGTATCCAACTCTATCAAATAAGTACGGACCAAATCTTTCTTCGAAACATTTTATGGCTTGGTTCAGCCTAAAAAATGAGGCTCTAGCTTTGGCGGTATCTGCAGCTGCAACTGCCAAAACGATGGGGATTTCGCGGTATAAACCCATATGTGAGCTGTTTATTAACACATATTTGCTTACCGCAACATTGGCTAAATAGGTTGGTATGGTTTGAGCCAAACGCCAATTCCAGGTAATGCTACCATCTGTATTCACTGTGGCCGGCTCTTGTATACCACTGCAAACAGCCATAAATCCTGAATCTGTGGTTATATGAAATTCGTAAGTAGCACGGTCGGTAAAATTATCATTACATGGAAACCAGCATCTGCCGAAGTTTGGTGGGTTTGAACCCATGCCAACACCCATGTTAAAAGCATAGTTTCCTGAATAATAAAAACCTCCCCATTTTGGGTCTTTTACGGGTGAACCTTGGTAAAAAATTTCGATGCTAAAGGTGTCTGTTTGGTAGTATTCTTTTGGCAATTGTATGGTAAAGGTTGAGTCGCCCTGACTAAAATACACCTTAGAACTTTCTACCATAATGGAATCTATCTTGAGGCCTAATAAATCCAAGCTAACTTTTGATAGATTTTGGAAGTTGGATACAGCCGATAATTGAGCTTTTCCTTGTATGGTTTTAGAAGGTAAATTTTTAAATGATAAATCTAAATTATAATGTATAATATTCAATGAATCAATGCGATTAGCGAATGATAAAAAACTAATACATACAAAAAAAATGATGGTGAGATCGGAA
>JAKRSG010000102.1 GCA_022402405.1 Bacteroidia bacterium
CTAGCTTGTACACGGGCATGTGTGCAACTTATTGGCATTTTATAGGTATCCTATAGATATACCTTTATATATTTTTATATTTATACAGATAATTAATTAACCTAAACAAGCATAAATTTTAAAATGGCTACAAACACTTTAAGTACAGAAAACAAGTTTACATGGGGAGGCGGAAAGTCGCCGTTTAGTGTAAGCTACGGAAAGTTAATGATGTGGATCTTCTTGCTTTCTGATGCATTTACATTTTCATCCTTATTGATTGCGTATGGATTTATCCGTTACTCTTACCAATCTCCTATTCACAACGAGATTGTAAAACCATTAGCACACGTGGCGGATAATTTTGTAGAGCAAATGCAACAAGCTGGTTTGTTTTTACAAGATCATTGGCCTTCACCAGAATTGGTTTTTAACCACTTCCCTTTTATACATGGTATGCACTTACCTTTGTTCTTCGTAAGTTTAATGACCTTTATCCTCATTTTTAGTTCTGTAACGATGGTATTAGCTGTAGAAGCCGGACATAGAATGGCAAAAGATGAAGTAGCTAAGTATATGTTATTAACTATCATTGGTGGTGCTGCTTTCTTAGGCTGTCAGGCTTGGGAGTGGACTACTTTTATTGGAGAAGGTGCTCGTTTGTATGAGAACCCATATGGACCACGTTCGTTCGCTGCCTTGTTTTTCATTGTAACAGGTTTCCATGGTTTCCACGTATTCTCTGGAGTTGTGTTAAATGTTATCATTTATATCAACGTGTTAAATGATACTTACGAGAAGAGAGGTCATTACGAAATGGTTGAAAAAGTTGGTTTATACTGGCACTTTGTAGACTTAGTTTGGGTATTTGTATTTACCTTCTACTACCTTATCTAATTTATTACCACGGATTATTTACATTTAAAAAATATTAAAATGGAACATACAGAACATTTAGAGCACACAGAAACGCCTAAAGACATGAAAAGCCAAATTTGGAAAACATTTTGGATTTTGTTTGCCTTTACCATCGTAGATATTATTTTATACTTCATTCTATTATCCAATCATTCGATGATGAAGAATTGGGTATTCATTATCTTAGGAATTGTTAAAGCTTATTATATCGTAGGTATTTTTATGCACATGAAGTTTGAGAAAAAATCTCTTATGTACATGATTGTTGTTCCTATGGTATTTGTGGTTTTCTTAGTTGCATTAATGCTTATTGAAGGAGATTTTACTTTCCTTCTAAGATGGATTAAATAATGAAAAGAAAAGGATTTTGGATAGCAACCGGACTACTTGTAGTGCCGGTTGTTATTTTTTATATGCTTAGCGCAGGCAGTCACAAATTTGGCACACTACCTATTTATGGCGAGCGCATTCCACCCGATGGTGTTAACCAAAAAGATACTATTTATTATCAAATTCCGAATTTTGAGGTAACAGATCAAACTGGCAAATCCTTAACTTTACAGAGCTTTGATGATAAAATATTTGTGGCCAATTTCTTTTTTGCTTCTTGTCAGGATGTTTGTCCTACCATGAACCGCAGATTAGCCCGAGTGTACGAGAAGTACAAAGAATTTGCAGAAGTTCACTTCTTAAGCTTTTCGGTTGATCCTATGAATGACACTGTATCTGTTTTGGCAGAATATGCCAAACATTATGATGCCGACCCAAAAATTTGGCACTTTGCTCGAACCAAATCCAATGAGGATGTTTTTAAAATTGGTCAAGGATTTTTATTGCCAGTTTCGCAAGAAGACAAAACAATAGATCATAGTCAGCAGTTAATAATTGTAGATAAGCAAAAAAGAATCAGAGGCGTATACGATAGCTTTAGCGATGTAGAATTAAAACGTTTAGAAGAGGATTTAAAAGTACTATTATATGAATATCACCACCCAGGAAAGTAAAGATAAATTGTTCTTTAGAATTGCCATTGGCATTTCTGTTGTTGTTTTATTTGCTGTTATCATCCTTAACAGAAAAATCCTTCCGGTTCCAGAGGTTTTGCCATCTTGGACCTATTTTCTTCCAAAGCTTAATGCCATAATAAATGCTACTTGTAGCTTGTTACTCATTTGGTCTTTAATAGAAATAAAAAAGAAAAACATCCAAATGCATAAAACTATTAACCTAAGTGCATTTGCCTTAAGTGCTGTATTTTTAGTAAGCTATGTATTGTATCATTGGATGGCACCAGAAACTACCTACCCTACTGATAGTCCAATTAGGCCATTTTACCTTGTTATATTAGGAAGTCATATAATATTAGCTGCACTAGTTTTGCCTCTTATCTTAATTAGCTTTTACAGAGGATTACAAATGCAAGTAGAGCTGCATAAAAGCATCGTTAGATTTGCTTATCCAATTTGGTTATATGTAACCATAACTGGCGTTATTGTGTATTTGATGATTAGTCCGTTTTACCCAAATTAAATTATGAAAAAATTATTTTTTCTAGGATTATTGATAGCAGGATTTATCCTCATATCAGACCATGTTAGCTTGGCACAATGCGCTATGTGTAAAAGCAATATAGAGATGGCCAGAGAAGGCGGCGGCACTAATGTTGGTAACACTTTAAATAATGGAATTATGTATTTATTGGTTTTACCTTATGCAATTGCCGCAGTATTTGGGTTTATTTATTATAAAAAATATAAAGAGAAAAAAGCCGCTGAACAAAAATTAAACGCCCCATCTCACTCTTAAAACTCTTGTTAACATGTGCGA
>JAKRSG010000103.1 GCA_022402405.1 Bacteroidia bacterium
TATCTAATAAGGCCTCATCAATTGCAATACATAATTTATTGATGTAGTCTGAGTTAAAATTATCCTTTAAATCTTGGCTTCCTATTTTTGCATAATTTCCTTGAAAAATCAATTCTAGTAAGTCTAGAAAAGTGCTTTTACCTGTGCACTTTTCCTGGCTAACTAAAGCTAAAATTGGCAGATGTTCTGCGGGTTTGGAATACAATAAATATAAATAATCAAGCGCAACATCATATTGGTTGGTAAAAAGGTGTCGGAGATAGGATTCTATTTGAGCCCATTTCCCCTCAATAACCTTATGGTCAAGCTTCGAATATTGGTTATAGAATAATTGACCATTTGGGCCAGCGAATTTTGATACATATTTTTCGGGGTCATTTTCAGGTATATTGCAGAATGCCTCAAAACGTTCTATGTTTTTCCAAAATTCCCCAAATTCTTTTCTTGGATAATCTTCAGATATTGTATCCTTGCTCCATGGTATTAAGGTGCTTTCACACTTCCCATTTAGCATAATTTTATAGCTAATTTTAAAATATTGCGAACCAACTCTGATATAACTTAATTGGTCGTTTGATAATTTTTGTTTTGGAACTTCATTAACAACTTGATACCAGTTATTTCTCCACTTAAAATCATTTCCCCTTATTTTGCCAGCAAATCGGAGGTAAAATTCCCTTACCGAGCTCAGATAAAAATATTCCATTAGCTTTTTATCTTTCATGGAGTCAATCTTAAGTCCAACTAAAAAGGTTTTAGCTTGAGTTAAATCATTTAATTCTTGAAAAAGCTCCGTATGCTTGCCAGATTCATAAATAAACAAATCATCTATCCCTTTTATAGGATTATTGTTATTTGCTATTTCAAGGTACTTCTCCATAGGGTGAATTAAATACACTTGGCTTACAAGGGGAGAAATAGATGTATTAAAATTGGTTACTGCCCTGTAAAAACTATATAATCTATTTGATAAGTCCTTTGTGGAAAGGTCTAATACACATACCTCCGAAATCTGTCTCAAGTCGGCATCCATAATAAACACAACCTTTTTAACTTTACAAACCTCAATTAAGTCTTTAATTTCTTCATGCAAGAAAAAACCTTTTTCATTTCCAGTTTGACGCTCATAATTTTGTCCAAATTGATGAATTCCGCTAATGCCAATAACTGGAAAATCTATTTTGAGTCGTTTGGCATAAATTGAAAGTGCCAGCGCTTTGATTGGCCCCTCCACAATATACAATCTATCCAGATGTTTTTTGGCCATATAACTTTCAATTACACAGTCAGTAAAAAAAGGATACGCTTTACTGCCATAGGGTTGAAGGTATTTTTTACCATTCACTACTTTATCTGGATGTATTCTGTAAAGAAAATAATCCTTGCTATTGCCTTCGTTATTGGCTTTGTAACGGTATTGATTGTTTGTAAGTGTTTTATGAGTTATTGCAATAGAACCAATTAAATATTCCTTTTCTGGCAAATCAGATTTGGAAGGGTCATAAGTTTGAATCCATGTGTATGGTTTTGTATTAATATCATTAATTGATACATCATGATACGATATTAGTGTATTATTTTCCTCCTCAAAAATTCCCATTTCTTTGAGGCGTTCCGTTAAATATGAATTTTTCATTTACCAAGTTTTGCTTTGTGTTTTAAAGAATCTTTTTCTAGCATTTTTTTTAAACTCAATTTTATTTTGTCCTCTTTCGTATTGACTGTTTGAGTTTGTTTTACCCTAAAAAGGGAGTGAAGCGGCTTTTTCAGCTGCTCCACGGTTAGCTTAAGTTCATTAAGCTCCTTTTCAAGGTTTTTTATTCTGTTTTGAACAGGTGTGGTTTCATTACTTTCCATCTTTTTCATTTTGAATAGACTCTAAAATTTCAGCTTCAAGGAAAAAGACCTTACCCCCTAAACGATGAGGTTTTAAATGACCATGTTTAATCCAATTGTATGCAGTTTGGCGGGATATGCTTAACTCATTGCAAATTGAATTGAAACTAAAAATCCTACCTTTACTCGCTGTAGGATTTGTACTAGGTTTGTTTTGCTTAGACATGATTTTGTATTGTTTTATTGGGCTCAAAACAAGGTTGCGAGCCAAATAAAAAAAATGCCCGCCATGGTGATAGCGGGCATTTCCTACTTGTAAATATCAGAAAAAGAGTGAAATAAATTTCTCTTTAAATGCTATTTAACTAAATTTTTGATAATAGTTGCATCCAAGGATTCAATCATTTTGAGGAAGATTTTGCTTTTGGTTTAGCAATAGATTTAAAGTTTATATCCTCAATTTTTAAAAGAGAATCATCAAAAAACCTTTTAACATCTGCCGCACAATTATTTCGCTTTGGATTAAATAAATCTGCAAAATTAGAAGGAGTAATACATTCATCCTTGGTAGTGTTTTTAACCTCAAAAACCTTTAATAACTCTCTTGCTGTGGCAATATTGCTTGGATTATCGTTTTCATCTAAAACAGGATTAAACCAACCTTTTTCTATGGCAGATTTTATAAAATAAGCAAATGCGCTTGCGTTCATATTAATCTGAATTTTAGGCTTATTTTTCGCCAATTTCTTTAAGTCGGAAATACGAGCTTTAATGTCTTCTAATGGAAAATTGAAATTGTTTTTTATCGTTCTATCATCTGTTTTATTGTAACCTAAAATGCAATCTTCCATCATTTTTAAAGGGGATTTATATTTAGAATTTACACCAGATATTTCAAATATACGATTGATTGGTAAATGAAATTCATCATTCCAGCGTTGATTTTCAATTTTTGGGAAATCATCCTTTATCTCTCCAAAATGTATTTTAAATCTCCCATAAGCGTGATAATAATTTTTAGACTTAATACACTTTTTAAGTGAATCTTTAAAATAACTTAACCAGTATTTTTGGCTATTGAAACTTTTATTTAATAAAAATCCCTCAATGCATTTTATCTTTTCCTTGCCTGTGATAAAATTTGCCTCTAAAAATACTAACCAGTCCTTTTCCGTGGTCTCTTTTTCAATTTTTGTTAGGTTGCTCATGCTGTTATTATTGATAAAGTTGTTTGATTTACAAAAGGCAAACCAATTTTACTTTTCTGGTATGAGATTTGGATGTTGTCATTTAATTCAAAACTAAATAATTTTTGGAATTATCTTTTATCATACTTCAACAACACTCCCTTATTTTTAAAAATGAAAATCGAACATGACTTTTTATTAGAGGCTTTTGTAAAAGCGTTTAATTGTGAATTTGTTACCTTGGATGAAATAGACCAAGAAATTGAAGTTTTTAAATCCCAATTAATGCGTTGGGAGGTTGAATATGATACCCTTAGAAATACTAACAATGCTGAAATTTCAGATTTTTCTCCAACAAACATGTATGATTATTTATTTGAGAAAATTGGGAGAGAAATTAACAATGGATTTATGAATAATTATGACAAAATAGATTTGATAAATTACTATTTGCGTGATAATTCAGGGGTTGAAACGGAAGAAAGTAAGCTTTTTAATGCAACTCTTGAGGAATATAGTTCAGAGATTTTGAAAGGCAACCCTAATTTTGGTACCTGGCAACATAAACCAATTACAGATTTCATTGAATCAAGAATAATCCATGCAGTAGGCCAAACTAAAAGTGAATTGCAGATTAATCCACCACTTACAAAAATTGTTCAGAAAAACATTAAGGAATTTAAGGATTTTTATTTAAGACAAAATTCAATACGATGGTTTGAGGATGAATTGAAACGGGAATTAAAAAACTGGGCAAACTACTGTGGGATTGCAGACTTATTCCAACATTCAAATTATTATCTTTCACAAAATGAAATTGGAACCAAGGATAAAGTAATTTTAAATTTTGGCTTGAACCCTTCGACTATTAAAACTGTAGAACCTACAGGTGGAGGCTACCTCTTCATTAACTCTGGAGGTGGTAAGTTTTTGCAAAAGGATAATTCTTGGCCCAGTTATGAAATTTCGTTTTCAGTCTTTATTATTGGACAGGAGTTGATTAAAAATATTATTGTTGTAACCTCGGGTCTATATTCATGGGGAGGCTACACCCACGTAATTAAGCGTGATATCAAAAATATAAATATCATCGAAAATAACGTTCTTCAGGTATCCTTCCATGGAATTCATTCGGCGAGTAATATAGTTTTGGATAGCTATGAAGATGCTTTGAGTTTGCAGGAAAGTTTATTGAGGATTAGGGTTGGTTAAAATGGTTTTTCTTCCCTAAAATTTCAATTTAATATTTTAATTATACGGTTTTTTCAACGCTCTTACCATTCTACAAATTATATTTTCATAATTTGCAAGTAAATAATAATGTGGAAATGCAAAATAATCTAGAATATTATAAATTAACAATTTCAATTGCAGCAATCATTACAGCACTTTTTGTCCTGTTTTTCAGAACTTGGTGGGATGATAATGAAAAGAAAAATCAGGAACTAGAAGCTGATATCATAAGGTTAAAATATCTTAGTGAGCAAGTGAAAAGTTCAATTCATATTGTAATAAAAACAATTGATTCATACACAAAAATTGTGAATGCAATCAAATCAAAAAATTATGAGGTACCAGAAAATCATTCAATATTTCAAGCTGTTCTTGAAAACATAACTAATGTTAAGGATGTGGAGCACTATAGCTATGTATTCAGTAAATATTACCAAAAATACTATTCCAATAAGTATGAAGATATTTTATTCACAAAGGTTATAACTTCATATAAATGGATGCTTCTGTTTGATGATGACCTCAACAATAGGTTTGAACTATCGAGGCAAAAACAATCTAAATATAGAGAGAGATTTATTTCATGTATTTATGAACTTAAAAGCATATTAATAAGTATGATTAAAAATCCTAAAAATAAAGCACTTAGATTGGACTTAGATTTGGTTTTTATGTCGCAAACATCTGATAATTTTAACAGATATGATATATTGTACATTTATGAAAATTATATACTAAAAGTAATAGAAATTTCGGCAGGTAGTGAAGTGAATTATGGATTCGTACCTGACGAATATGATTTAGTTTTTAATGTTTATGAAAAAGCTACCCATATAATTTCCCAACTGCAAGATAATATAAACAATAGTTTTACAGAATTAGAATTTTATTTGAGCACGTTTGAGGGAAATCTTAATAATATCAAGGACTTATCGAAAAATTTAGATGATATTTTAAATAAAATGGATAAACCAGTAAAAGGAGACTTTTTTATCAAGCTTCAATACTATATGAAACAACTAGGTTAAGTTTTTTTAAGCCAGATTATTTATACTAATCATTTTAAAAATATGAATGACCAACAAAATGAAACTCAAAACAGACTTGGAAGTATTTCAACTCCTTTTCTTTTTCAATATGAAATGTTAATTGAACACGGAGATGAAACTTGCCTTCTTTTGAATTCAACATTTACTGAAAATATGATTGATGCTGAGCTTACAAAAAAATGTTATGGTAAAATTTGGTTTTGGGTTCTTGGAGCATATGAATTTTCAAGAACCTTATCTGAATTTAAAGGCCATTTTAGTTTAGATTCTCAAAAACTCCTTAAAGCTTTAAAACTTGATTTAGCACTGGTAAGAATGCCATTTGCGAAACAAGAAAATAAACATGGAAATAGTAATGTAAAAGTGCCAAAAGTGGTAGCAGAAAGCTTAATTGCTGGAATAGACAATGAAACAAAAGATTTTGTTTATTTTATTGATGGAAAGAGTTTCAGATTCAGAGAATTATTTTCTAAATTTGATAATACAGTTACCAGAATATCCAAAGAGGTTCCACTGATTTTTAAATAAAAAAAACACCAAGTTTTTAAAAAAATCCATCTAGAGGTTGTGCTGATATAATATATTGATAGAATTAACCCCTCCCATTTAAACTGGTTATATTTCCTGAATTTGAGACTTCATGCGTTTTGTCCCAACGGCTTGCCCACTCACTTATTAACTGTAAAATTATGTTTGAATAATATATCTACAGAATAATTATACTATTTATTTTTATTTCATTTATCATCAACTTTTGGCCCTGTCAACTTAATTTGCCAGTCGTTGCCATTTGAGTCAGTGCAATAACCTGTAACATTTGGGGATTTATGATTACCACTTATTTGTCTCACCATTTTTTCAATACTGGAGAAAATTTCGTCTACAATTGACTTAGATTCATCTATTTCGAAAAGGCAATTTTGGTACAGTTCATCCGCAATAAGCACATCGTAAATATTTTTATTTGAATAGTTTGGTTTCTCAAAATCTAATTCTACACCACTTGGTAAAATAATCTTAGTTATCTGCACATTTCGGACACTGTAGGATTCACTTTCTCCATTATCATCAATATAGCCGTCATTATGTTCGATGTTAAAGACTTTTAAAAATGCCTTTGCTAAAATTGGTTCTTTATTATCACTTATTGTTAGGTTATTCTTTTTTATGATTTCTACATAATATTCTGTTTCGTAGGCTTTTAATTCAAAAAAACTTCCAATTCTTTTTTCTCCATAAAATTTAACATAATTTAATTTAGTAATGTATAATATAATAAAAATACATAATATCGGTACTGCGGCATTTAATTTCCAATTTTCTCTATCAATTTTAATGGATGTGATTGGGTTTTTCTCAATAATCGAAAAGTATATAAAATTGATGCACAGAAACATGATTGAAGTTAGCATAATCAAATAAAATAAAAATCCAACTTTGCCTATATCATTAAATGAAAAGTGCCCGATTAAAATAATGAAAGTAAGAATAGTGGTTAATTCTGGTCTATCATGATTTGGAATTCCATATGTCAGTTCTTTATTTGACTTACATAAAAAAATATAGTTATTATTTCCAATTTCATCAGGTAGAATACGACTATATTTAGCTTGTAAATCAATGTAATATTCTTTTTCTCGATATAAGGATTTCTCAATTTTGTCATTAATTCCTAAAAAAAAATCTTGCAAATTCTCATCATCTATAACAATATAGAAATAGGAAATAAGTGTAAAAATAAAAACCACAAAAAGTATAAAGCTGGAAGCAATATTTAAAATAAATTGATAATCATTAGGGATTAACCATTTGCCTAACGGATAAAAAAATAAAACAAACGTTGTAATCAATAATAAATAAAGGGGATTAATAAGGCTGGTCAAATTAATCCATGGAGATTTTATTTTAATTATTTTTAAGGTTTCTAGCATTATGATTTAATAAATTAATATTATGAAATTTAGTTTTCCAAAACAAATAAAACTTATTTAATCATTTTTTTAAACATAGATGAATTTTTAAAAGATTTTTTAACTATTTTCACTATGCTCAATAACCTCAAAATACTTATCCCATAGTTTAAATATAATATATATTTGATTGCCTAGTTTCATACTTTGAATTACCAACTTATATGCCTACTTTGCCTTTTTAAATGTAAAATGGTTGATTTAATATTACAAAGATTAATAAATAACATTTGCAATGAGGAGCTGCATGGAAATAATAAATATGAAGAGCTAATTTTAGTTGACTATGACTTTATTCTGGATATTCTCTCAAGTAACCATGATTCTTACGTTAAGTACATTTCCAATTTCTTAAGTTGTTTGGAAAGATATAATCAAACCTCCCAGAAATACTCACTAGCAATATTTTTTAACCTTTATGAAGAAGTTTTAAATAAAAGTAAAAATACACTAAAAGCGTTTGACACTAGCATTTTTGATTTACATTTTACTGATGAAGGTGTTGCAAATTACAAGGAGATTCTTGAAAATTATTTTAGAAAAAACAACAAAATAAGAATCTCTGATAATCATTTGGACTTGAAAAAATATTCAAAAGCTGAAATTCAGGAAGTTCTATCTTTAATTCTTAATAAGCTTCAAAATGATGCTCATAATCTGATTTGGTCAAATGAGTTGATAGAGTTAACGACAATTAATTTAGCTATTGCAAGAGAATTATCTTTGCAACTTGGGCAAGTTGAACTTTTTTATTATTCAGTAAATATTTTAATTGATAGGTTGACTACATCTGAACTAAACCAACCTGCAAGAGACTTTTGTGAAGAGGTGTTATTGGCATCATTTAAGGATGATAGAATTGAAAATGGTTTTTTTACTTCATATTCTGCATATTCAAACCAGTCGAACTTTCACCCAGCCATTGTTTATGCTAATTTGTGTTTATCCGTAGTTTTAAAAAAGGCAGATTTCTCAAGTGAGAGGCTCCTTTATGAAATTATTTGGCAAAGCATGAAATTTTTTAGGAATCTTCGTTTTTATAATTGGGGTGCAAAAATGTACTCTACTATTCCTAAACATCTGAATTTTTCTGATTATCATACTCATGCATTGGATTTTACTTACATTTCAACGCTATTGTTAATGCGGAAAAAGGAATTTCCTCAAATTCTATTAGATTATTTAAACCAAAATAGAGAATACATTTTAGCAGGTGGCGAAGCTGAATGCATGCCTTGGTTAAGCCTATTATATAATATGAATAGCCTTTACCCAAATGCGGATTTCTCTGCTTTTGGGCTTGGCTTTTACCTAACTACTTTTGAATTAGTTGTGCCTAAAGAGAGACTTACTAAGCATAAAGCTATAGCTTTTAGTCAAGGGGATGAGTTGAAAAAATATTTAATTGAATCATTAGTAAAACTTGCTCAAACCAGAAACAAGTCTGATTTTGTTTATGACAACGAAAAAGCTATCATAATTGCCAGTAAATTAATAGAATTTAGCATGAAAACAGAAGATGCGGATGCAATTCTTCTAGCAATGATGATAAAGTCTGATTACACCTTGGTATTTAGAAACATTCAAAATCCTGGATTGACGGAATTGAAAATACCGGAAGGAAACGAAGAAGAGTTAAGGGATTTGTACAATATTCCGATTGATGCTTTAAAATCCCTACCAATTAAACTTAACGATGAAGTAGTATGGCTAGCTGTAACAAATGAAAAAGTATTTCAACTTATCTATTTTAATAAAGAATTCCAATACCATTATCTTGAAGAATGGTATTGGAATGAATTTCTTAAGTGGCGAGAGAGCGAAGACGTTTATTTGGAATTTGATATTACAAAGAAAGATTCTGGAGGGGTAGTAACTGTTTCGCCAGAAGAATTTAGGGATACAGAAAAAAAAATCTCAAAAAAAATTTCGTTTGCGAAGATTTGTACTAATAAAACCTCAAAAGGTATTTTATTAGTAAAAGACATGGAAATAAGCCTTTTTCCTCATAACCTACTTCTTGATTATAACGGAGAATTCCTTGCTAAAAAGCATCCAATAACTAATGTACTTTCAACAGAATGGCTATACATAAATGACCTGTCAAAATTATTGCCAATAAATTACACAAAGTCAATCTGGATTCCTCTTAATGCAGGTGATATGACCTTAGCATTACTTTTTTCTAAAATTGAATCAACATTAGATAAATATTATATAGAAAAAAATTTGGATGCGAATTTTGCTGGTGCTATTTCTTCGGATATCAATATTATTGTTTCTCATGGTGATAAAAGTATAGCTACTGACCACAAATTGCATATAAATCAATCACAGTTTATCACAAACTCAGGCCAAATTATCGGTACTGGTAAGATTTTAATATTATTTGTTTGTCATTCAGGTTCAATGAAAAATGAGATTCTTAAAAATGAAGTTTCGTCTTTAATCAAACAGTTCCTTATGAATGGTTATGCTGCCGTAATTGCTCCTTTTTGGTCTCTTCACATTTATGTGCCTCCAATTTGGTTACCTGCCTTCCTCGAATCAATAGATGCAGGAAGGACTGTAAGTGAAGCAGTTTTTGACGCTAATTCAACTGTATTTAATTATTTTCCAACACCTGCTGCATGGGCTTGTATGCACAATTATGGAAATCCATACTTTAAGAGAAAAAAAAGCTCGTAAATATTCAGTCTTAAAAAGAATAAGCTAGGAGTCAGAACAAATAAATGAGATACTTTAGTAATTAGGCTAAAAAAATTAATAATAAATTGTTACGCATTATTTTACTACATTTGTTTTAAATTGACAAAAACAAGGGTTAAAAACTCTGCCAGAAGTCTGGCAAAATCTAAAAAATAATACAAAATTAATACATTAATAGCACTGATTTAAAGCATTTTATAATTGGGTGTGCCGCTCATAACCCAAAGGTCGTAGGTTCGAGTCCTGCCTCCGCAACTAACAAAAACCAGCTTTGGCTGGTTTTTTAATTTTCTACCCTATGCAAACATATTACACCTACGCACTTTACTCCAAAGTCCACGATAAAATTTATATTGGATTTACCTCAGATTTGGAAGGGAGATTGCTTTACCACAACCAATTTGCAACTAAAGGATTTACTATTAAATTTAGACCTTGGCTGGTCATTTTTTCTGAAATCTTTTCTAACAAAGAAGATGCAATGAAAAGAGAAAAACAGCTTAAGTCGGCAAATGGTAGGCTTTTTATTAGAAACTTAATCTCAACTTAAAACTACATAAACACACTCATTGGGTTCATATCCGTTAGCCAGCGGACATAGATTCTCCCGAAGCTTCGGGGCGCAACTATCAAAAATCTGCTTCGGATGGTTTTTTGGCAAAAAATTAATTGAAAATATAGTTTATCTCAGGTAATAAATGTAGCACTTAAACATTCATAATATAACTTGAAATAGGTCTAATAATGAACAACCTTAATACAAAATAGGTTATTGATATTCGTAGATATAATTTCATTAGCTATATTATGTTTATTTACCCATGGAAAATTTTACACCAATCTGAAACAATACATTCGATAGCGGAAAGTTAACTCTGGCCGACTGTGATGCCTTGTTGGGATTGGGCGTATTATTGGAGCTAACAACGGTATATTTGTCTGTGTATTCCGTTATTTTATCGCGTGTTGAATAGGTGTTTAATATATCGTTTCCATTTAATTCGGCTTCTATCATTTCCGATTTTTTCGGACGGTAATTGATGGTTTGGATGGCAACTTCTGCGTAAATGCTTACATGTTCGTTTACTTGCTGAACCAATCCAAATGCTCCATTTGCACCCCAGGCCAAGCCTCCATTTATCTTGTATTTGTTGTATTCTTTGCTGCTACTGCCGTTTGTTGAACTTTCTGAATTGACTTCAGAATTGATACTCCCAATGCCTAACAAAAGGCCGAAGCGCGCATAGGGCTTGAGTTTTGCTGTGCCCGCTTTAAAAACCATTGAGGGGTTCATAAAAAACATACGCGTATAAATATTGGTGGTATTATTATAAAAAGTATTGTTAGCATTTAGATTGGTGCTCTCACTTGTAACTTCATTTTTTTGTCCGAGCAAATAACCTAAACCCAGCTCGGTTCCTAAGTTTTCGGAGATGTCGTATCCTAATGCAGCACCAAAATTAAAACCTGTTCCAAGTCCGATATTGTTGCTAGTATAAGTTGAGGTTGTAAAGGTTGAATTCACATTAGAAACCACATCTTGCCCAGATAATGGGTTTAGAGAAAGCTGATACCCCGTTTGTAATTTTATATATAAATTTTGAGCTATTCCTGTGTTTGCTTGAAACCATAATGAAGCTAAAATTATAGCTGTTTTTATGTGTCTTTTTAGAGTGTTTTTTATCATCTGTTTCATGTTGTTCGTTACCTTACAATTATATCTATTTTATCACTTAATTATCATGTAAATTTAATTTACTTTAGGATAATTTGGTTCAGCATTAATGAGAAAAATTACCTTTAAAATCGTTCAAAACAACCAAAATGTTAATTACTTACGGGGGGTAAATCCTATTTCCTTCATTTATTATCTTTATTTTTAGTTCGGTTCGATCCAAAACTTGCAAATAGTTTATAGAAGGCATAATTTTCAAAATAATAAATTATAAAATCTATGAAACAAACTAAAAAAACGATTCAGTTAGCTAGTGCATTTATGCTAGCATTTTTACTTTTTGCTTGCAAGAAAAATCCAGAAAACACACAAGTAAAAGATGATACAATATACTTAGAAAGTGTATGGTCAAAGGAAATGTCGCCAGGTAGTATTGCCGCAGTTAATAGTCAGGGCAATGTATTAGTAGAAGAGCGCTACGATACAAAAGGCAGGTTTAACTTATTAAATGCTACCAACGGCGAGCTACTTTGGACATGGAATGATTTGGATGCGGGGGATGGTAGAATTTTATTTGAAAGCAAACAAATCTTTGGAGATTTATTGGTATTTAACGGAAGCGAAAATCGCACGTATGCTGTTAATATGCTAACAGGAGCAACCGTTTGGCGTCATCATTTTGAGGGCAAACAAGCCAATCCACATTTATTTAAAGACTCAAAGGATAATATTTACCGAGTACTATATGAGCCTAACAATAAATCGGTTCAAACAATAGTAAGAACATACGCAAACTTTAAAAATTGGGAGCCAATTTGCACATACGAAGACACAAGTAAAATCTATACAGACCTGCATATATCTAATATTGGTATTGCCAGAGCAGGAAGCGCAGAGGAGGTATGTGTGTTTTCGATTTCTAATGGGAGTGCTATGCCTCAATTGGCAAAAATTATTGGATACGATACGAATAAAAAATCTTTTGTTTGGCAAAATGATTACAGCAACTTAATAGGGTTCTCAGAGAATAAAATTCATGTGTGGGAAGAGATTACATACCTTATAGGTTCAGAAATAAACAAGCAAATTTTATTGGCTATAAATGGTAAAAATGGAAGTAAATTATGGAATGGTAATTTATTGAATTACGGTCAAGAAATTATTCAAAATTTTGATGCCATAGTAGTGCTTGCCGACACAAAAGATTCTGTTGCCAACGCTAACTTAATTGCGTTTGATTATTCAAGAGGAACCATTAGATCAGACTATGTTTTTGATCCAAATGTTAATACTACTATTAAGTCGAATGTGCGCTTTAGTGATAACATAAGCAGATTCGATAATTATATTGTAAGTAGTCAGTGCAAGGCTATTTTGTTTAACAATATAAATACCCTAAAACCTATGGCAGAATGCTTTTTAAGAGATAGTGATATTTGTTTATCAGGAAAGGTTTTTATAAACAAAGAAAAGCGATTGGTTTTCACCTATGGAACTAATAAAGTGACTTGTTTTAAGCTCCCCGTATCTATTAATTTTTAAGTTTTTGCAAGCATTATCCTATTTACCTGATTTTCTTGAAAGCTTTATTGATTGGGCGTCTTCAGGATTTTCGGGTAAATTGGATGATGAATTAAAATGAAGCACGTAAAAAGAAAGTTTTTGATTATCTAATTTGGCTGTTGATTAATCAAAATATAAAACAAGGCCTTGAAACAAAACAATTTTTAACCATTAAAAAACAAAACAATGAGATTAGCTACCCTAAGTGCAAGTCTGTTTATCCATAGCCTATGCTTTGGACAAACCACCCTCTACAAACAGAACAACAAAATCATGGAGTATCAGTTTGCTGTGGCAGATTCGTCTGCTATCAGGCAAATGACCGAAAGTGAAAAGATTAAGTTTGAACTGAAGTATGTAGAGAAGTCGTACACACGAACCATTAATTCTAACTATGAATCTACTGTAGAGGTGAAAATCGACAGCAATGATTTTAAGAAAGAATGGATGACCCTAGCCAAAAAATATCGATATACTCAATCGGGTATAGATATGATTGGTTCAGACAACACCGTAAGCAAAAGTGTTCCTTATTCTGCTGAAGAACTAGCGTTTATTGCAGAAGAAAAAAGCGGAATAGAAGCCAATGGTTTCCACCCGGGCATTATTGCATTTCCTACATTTGATGCCGCTACTATTAATTTGTTATCTGCCGAAAACATTATGGTAAGCAATTTACCAAGCGGAGAGATTAAGGTACAACAAGGCGGTTCTACTACTATTTACAATTCATTTAAGAAAACCATTGTAACAGATTATACAGATGGCGATGGTATTAAATGTAAAGAAACATTGGCATATGACCCATATGGTACCGACAAAGGCTTTTTGTTAAAACTTAAAAAGCTTGAGCGTTTTGTGACTACTCAGGCTGGTAAGTGCATTACAGAAACTCGATTAACCTATTATACCAATTATGATATTTTAGACAATGGCAATTTGGTAAACAAGGCTATGGAGAAAAAGGATGTAGTAAATTTATATCCTAATCCTAACGATGGCGTATTTACTGTGGCTGCATCTTTAAAAGACGATTCGAATGTTGCTAGTGTAAAAATCATTAATGCTATTACGGGAAATCAAATTACGGTAAACAATAACAACCAAAATACCTTTTTGGTTAATATGCCCAACTTAACTGCAGGTAATTATGTATTGCAAATTGTTACCAGCAATCAACGAGTAATCAACACAAATTTTATTAAAAACTAAACCCCTAAATGTAACAGCCATGAAAAGAATAAACGTATTAGCCATAGCCGGATTGGCGCTGATGGCACAAGCAAACACGGTGTTTGCACAAAACAATATACCACTAGATACAGCGATGGTAGTAGTTCCAAACCAACAACTGATAAATGCTGAACTACAAAAATTTGGCATGAAGATGTTAGAATTTCCTGCCGGACAAATATGTAACCCTGGTGGTCCTGCATTACTACATGATTACCCGCTAGAAGGGGTAAATCCGCCGATGGATAATCCAACGATTAAGCATGGGGATTTTGATGAAACTTTTACCAAAAGTCGTGATGTAAATATTATTTGGCTTCATGGGTTAAATGGTAATACTGATAGTTGGAATATAGCTGCTCATGGAACCCAATTTGGTTACCCAGGAATTTTTCCAGCTAGAAGAGCTAGGTCTGTAAGAGGACCTGCGAGTTCTCGTACCTCTCCAATACAATTTTATAGTGAAAGTTCAGGAATAATGAATGCTGCGAGAGATCTGGAGAATGGAGTTCCAGTATATATAAACAATTCTAATAAAACCGAATTTGATTATATCATTGCTCATAGTCAGGGAGGTATTGTTGGAAGAGAATGGTTAAGACAAATGGACCAATCTCCTTCAACTTTTCAAAAACTTGCGAATGGCTTGGTTACGTTCGGCACACCACATGCAGGAGCTGCAATCATTAACAATACTCGTCCGAGTTTAGGAAATAAGTTACCTGGATATTTTAAAGAGGCTTGTATTGCACTGGGAGGAGCTGTAGTAATACCAAAGATAAATAGTAATTTTATGACTCGCTTGTTGGTGTCAAATCAGATGCAGCAAACGATACTAAATTCTACTTGCGGTATCTCATCAAATCTTGTTATACCCTTTGCTTTAGATAATTTCTTTAAACCTACCACTAATGATTATTATGTTGGTTCTCCATTTTTAGAAGGTACTTCAAGTTCGCAAGGTTTATCAAATTACGAATTGGATGCACCAGTGGTTCAGTTTTATGGAGTTGAACAGCAGCCTGTAATGTGGCGTTTTATGAGTTCAACCATGAATATGGGGCATGATTATATGGACAATACACAAATGATTTTTGGTTATAATCAAGACGACTATTTGCAAATTAAAGTTCAAGACATGATAAATGAATTTGATTCAAAGGCAATATTTGAAGACAGAGAGGCAGAGCATCAAAGAAGATTAGAAATTACTTTTTATACTGCTTCATTACTTTATCCAAGTATGGCGGCTTTGGCTATATTAGCAGGAAGTAAGAAAAATGCGGCAATTGAAAACAAACATGCCTATATAAAAGCTAAAAATTGGTTGTCAGATGCAAATGAAGTTTATCAAGTAGAATTATTAGGTGAAAAGCTGGTAACAGTTGAATTGGAGTGTCATTTAATTGAGGAAATTGATTGCCATGATCCAATAAAAAACCCAAAAGGAATGATGCCTCCTATTCATTTAAAGATAGAAAAAAAGTATAAAGGAACTGGTTCAGTTTGTACAGATCTGCCAATTTCTTCAAAATATACAAATCATACTTTTCCTGGGAATGATAACACTATGTGGACAGGTGATTGCGAAGGAACACAAGAGTTTATCGGGTCTTACAAAACTAAATACAATGTTCCAGCAAATGATGGTATAGTGTTAGCGAATTCAGCCTCGAATAGAATTAAAGTAAAAAAAGCCCATTCACAGGCAATTAGAATAATGCGAAATACAAATCATGATCAGATGCGAAATTGCTTGGAAACTAAAATTGCATTGGAAGATTTATATAGAGGAGTTTTAGGGAATTTCTTTGCATTAGAATTTAAATAATTATGAGTTCAATAAAATATTTTAAATTTTTAATTATGATCGGGGTTTTGCAATTTTTGCAAAATTGCAAGGTACGGGAGGTTTCTCCCGTACCTTCAATGCCAATTGAAACTTCATCAATGGATTCTGTTTGGAAAACAGAAATTCGAGATTATAGTATTTCACCAATGTTAAATAGCAAAGGTGATTTAATTACGAGTAAAATATTTAGTGATCCAAATGGAGAAATTTTTCAACTATATGATGGATTAACTGGTAAATTAAAATGGGAATGGCAAGATTTCTTTGCGGTAGAACGTGGATTTGACGGGAACGACCATTTTTTATATAAAGATGTATTGGCAATATCAACTAGAAATACCACATACGCAATTGATGCAATTACTGGGAAAACTCTATGGCGAGATTACCAAGATACCTTGTATGGAGACAATTTTTTGACAGGTGATGAAGATGGTTTCATTTATCATGGATTTAGGCCTTTTGATGTTGGTAACAGATTAGTATACATTTGGAGAACACGATATGATGTGTTGAACTGGGAGCCTGTTTGTCAATACCTGGAGCCTCTTGAATTAGAGAGGATTCGCACATCAAATATGGTCGTAACTAAAAATCATTTAGGCGAGAAAATATTAGTTTACACTTTAAGTATTTTTAGGGTAATTGACGGGTCGAGGAAGGAAACAAGTAAAATTATTGCCTATAATCTAAATACAAATAAAGTAATGTGGGAGGTTGATAATACAACTAACGATATTAGTTTAACATATTGGAAAACCAATTTATTGTCTAAGGACAACAAGATTTTTATATTTGGTGAAATTGGTCAAAGTTATGCTTTGTTGGCTTATGATTTAATGACAGGTAATCGAATATGGTTTAGGCCAATACCAGATTATGGTGTTGGATTATATTTATATAAAGATAAAATTATCCCTTTAATTAATCGTCACAAAGTAGTTGAAGCCATGGATATTAATACCGGTGTCACGCAGTGGGTTAAATCATATGAAAACGACTTGAATTATGATATTAGCTTTGGATTTAATGACTCCAAAGTCTACAAAAACTACCTCATCTCTACGCAATGCAGTAAGATGCTTGCCATAAATTTAGATAACGGGAAAGAAGTGTACTATGATGCTCCAAAGGTGATGGGAGAGTGTCTTCAATTTGGCATCGCCATCAACGAAGAAAAGCGCTGGTTTTATGTGCAGGATAGAAAATATATTAACTGCTATACGTTGCCTTCTCAAATAAAATAAAACACTAAATAAACTATTATATATGACAAACAAAATCTCACTTCTGCTGCTATTTGCGGCCTCCCATTTTTTTACTTTTGCTCAAGAAAAACCTGTTAAAAAGGTAAATTACTATTTGGGAACTTTGCCCAGTGTAACCAATAAACTTGATCCTTCTCAATTGCATTTCGATTTGATGTTAAGAGAGAATGATTATAACACTTCGCCAACTGAGGTTGAGTCGGATTTGAAGGAAAATTATAATCAGTTTACGATACCGGTTTTACTTTTGGCCGAGATAAAAAATAATTTCACCGTTGTTATGGATTTAAGAGTAACGGCCTTTAATTATGATGCTACTAGAAATACAGAGAATAGTTTTTGGGCCAATAGAAATGGGTTTCGTTCCGAAAACGTGAGAGGTTTTGGCGCATATCAATATTATGGTTTTGGGAAATCATTTCGGTTTCTTGAAAATAAAAAACTGCTGATATTGCCTCATGGCGGATTTTTTTCGGGTGTGGGTAGCAGCGATTATACCTACAAAACGAAACTGAATGATATAGATGGAGAATTAAAGCGAACTGTAATAACAAGTAACTATGGAGTGAAAACAGGTATAATTCTTAATTATGACGTAAGTAATAAAATAGCTATCGGCCTGAACCTAGATAATATCATTGGAGTTCAGTACAATGAGGTGACAAAGAGCACTGCAGCCAACAGAAACAATTTCTATAGCCTTTCGGATGAATTTTCTTCCTTCAAATTCTACTTGGGTCTGAAGTTCTAATTATTCAACCACTGCTCCATAACTCTGTATAACCTTTTTTTCGAAGTCGAGCCACTCTTGCCAGCGCTCATCTACTTTTACTCCTGTGCCATATTTTTTGGCATAGGATAAAAAGGTAGTGTAGTGATTGGCCTCACTTTCCATTAAGTCGCGGTAAAATTTAGCTAGCTCTGCATCTTTTATGTTTTCGGAAAGTACCTTAAAGCGTTCGCAGCTGCGAGCCTCTATAAGGGCAGAAAATAACATGCGGTCTACAAAGGCTGATGTTCTGCTACCATCTTTCTTAAGGAACTTGAATAACTCATTTACATAAGGGTCTTTTCGCTCTCTAGCCAGTGTGAAGCCTCTTTCCATAATGATATTGTGCACCAACTGAAAATGTTCTACCTCTTCTTTGGCAATTTCTAACATGTCTTTTACCAAATCTGGATGTTCAGAGTTATTTGTTACTACCGACAATGCATTGCTAGCAGCTTTCTGCTCTGCCCAGGCATGGTCGCTTAAAATTTCTTCAATATTGCTCTCTACTAATTGCGCCCAGCGTGGGTCTGTTGGAAGTTTTAATCGTAACATATATTCTTAATATCGCAGCAAAAATAAACTAAATTGCCAATTATGATGGCTAAAATGATGTAATTTGTACTAGTGAAAGAGCAAAATTATATAAAATTATCCGAGCTTACCTCGCTCATCAAAGATGCCATGAAACTTAGGTTTGGTGAGCAAACGTTTTGGGTATTGGCAGAGGTGAGTGGACATAAATTTTATACGAATCCGGAGCGACATTATTTTGAGTTTCTTGAAAAGGAAGAGCAGGATAAATCTCCTATTGCTAAGGTAAAAGCTATTGCTTGGACAAACGGTTCGGAGCGAATTAGAATCTTTGAACGGGAGACTTATCAGCAGTTTGGAAATGGCATGCAGGTTTTGGCTCAGGTAAAAATTGAATTTAATGCAGCGTATGGATTTCAGCTGATAGTTTTAGATGTAGATCCTAATTATACCATTGGCAAGGTTGAACAACAAAGGCGCGATACTTTACTCAGGCTTGTAAAAGAGAATCCAGGTAAGATTATTAAGTTGGGTGAGGAATATGTTACTTTCAACAAGCAACAAACACTTCCCTTGGTTATCAGTAGAATGGCTTTAATTGGTTCTCCAAACTCAGAAGGGTTCTCAGATTTTTGTCATACACTGCAAACTAACGCCTACCAATATCATTTTAAGCTAGATGTTTATCAGTCGGCGGTGCAAGGTGTTGGCGCAGATGCCGAAATAAAGCAGAAGCTCCTTCAAGTGTACGAGTCTTCTATATCGTATGATGTAGTGATAATCATCCGGGGCGGTGGTTCCAAGTCGGATCTGCTCACATTCGATGCATATGGGTTGGCTCAGGCCGTGGCTAGATTTCCTGTTCCCATTATAACAGGGTTGGGTCACCACAACGATATAAGCATAACAGATTTGATGGCACACACTGCCACCAAAACACCCACCAAGGCTGCAGAATTTATCTTGGCTCATAACAGAAAATTCGAAGATAATATTCTTCAATTGCAAGGCAGGATTATCATAAAATCGCAGCGCTTAGTGTATGCTCAACAGCAAAAAATTGCCGACATAAAGGAGTCTTTGGTTAATTTGGTTCAGGGCTTACTCTCACAAAATGCCTTGTCGTTGCAGGCCTTAAAAAGCAAGATACAGCTGAAGCCTATTGCTAAGATTCATCAGAAAGAAGGAGAGATAGATTATTTACGGAGGGCGCTAAAATCAAATATTGAAAACTTATTACGCAGGCAGGCGAGCGATCTAACTCATTTTAATTCTCTGATAAAAGTTATGAGTCTGGATAATATTTTAAAACGAGGCTTTGCCTATTTAGAAGTTAAAGGTAAAATTGTAACAGATGTTCGGCAGTTAAACGAAAAAGAAGAACTTACAATAGTTACCGATAAACACAACATTAAAACCAAAATACTTAAGATAGATGAAAATTAATTTAAGCTATGAAGAAGCTTTTTCGGAGTTGCAGCAAATTGCATTAGAAATAGAAGAAGAATCTGTATCGGTAGATGTTTTGGCCACCAAGGTTAAACGCGCTTCTGAGCTCATTACCTTTTGCCAAAATAAGCTTAAGGCAACCGAGAAAGATGTGGTAAACATCATTCAGAAAATGGAAAATAAACCTACGCCTTAACATGAACATTCAATCTACTTTATTAGTTATCGGTTATGTATGGCCTGAACCAAATTCTAGCGCAGCAGGTAAGCGGATGATGCAGCTTTTGCAGGCGTTTAGTCGAATTTGTGAAAGGATTGTTTTTGCATCTTCTGCTAAGAAAAGTGGATTTGAAATTGACTTAAGTGCCTATCAAATAGAAGAGCAAGTGATTAAATTAAATCATGATTCATTTGATGATTTTGTAAATCAACTTCAACCTAATTTTGTGCTCTATGATAGGTTTTATATGGAGGAGCAGTATGCTTGGCGTGTGCGCAAATATTGCCCAAATTCGGTGCAGATTTTGGATACAGAGGATTTGCATTTCCTGCGATTAGCCAGAGAATTAGCCTACAAAGCCAAGCGCGAAGTGCTGCGTTCCGATTTACAATCGGATTATGCCAAGAGAGAAGTGGCCAGTATTTTGCGATGCGATTGCTCCTTGATTATTTCTGAATTTGAAATGAAGTTGTTACAAACAGAGTTTTCAATTGATTCATCCATTTTATGGTATTATCCTTTGTTTGAAACATATAGTTCTGAACCTATTTCTAGTTTTGATGAAAGAGAAAATTTTGTTTTTATAGGTAACTTTTGGCACGAGCCAAATTGGCAAACGCTCAGATTTTTAAAGCAAGAAATTTGGCCAGCATTACATAAGTTACTGCCAAAGGCAGAGTTGCATGTTTATGGTGCCTATCCTTCCGAGAAGGTGTTTCAATTACATAATGTTAAACAGGGTTTTCTGGTTAAAGGCAGAGCTACAGATGCTAAATTAGTTGTTTCTCAAGCGAAAGTTCTGTTAGCGCCAATTGTTTATGGAGCAGGATTAAAAGGTAAATTTTTAGAGGCAATGTCGGTAGCCACACCTTCTATTACCTCAGCGATAGGTGCAGAGGGAATAGCAAATGCGGAGGAGTGGCCTGGCGTTTTAGCCAACACAAATGAGGATATTATTACTGCTGCACACTTATTATATACAAACAAATCAGTTTGGGAAACTGCGCAAAATAAAGCGCAACATGTTCTTCAAACTCGGTTCAAGCAAAGCTTGTTTTTAGATGATTTTTTAACGCACATAATTTACCTTTCTACCAATTTTGAGAAGCATAGAGAGGCTAATTTTATGGGCTCTATTTTACGCCATCATACTCTTGCAAGTAGCGAATATATGAGTAAATGGATTGAACTTAAAAGCAAAGTTTAAACGTGTTTAAGCCAGTACTTGTTGCCATAACTGCAATATATTTCTTCATTGGCTTTTATTTTTTTACGAGCTATTAAACAAACCTTTCCTTTATCATCCAACATAATTTTGGCGTTATTTCTGGCCGAACCAAATTTGTTTTCTCGAGCGTCGTTGGCAAATCTTGCAAAGCAAGTGCTGCTTATTGAGTCTAGAATCTTGCCGTTTGGAAGGTTAATAAAGTATTGGTCTAGATTGTTTTTAGCTCTTTTTTTTGCCTCTACCGAGCCAATTATTTCTCCCTTATAATAACAAATGATTTCGTCTTTGTAAATATCTATGCATGTAAATAAACCTTTACCAGCATTGGGTAAAAGCGATTCATTAACAAATAAATAATCTACCTCCTTGGAGTTTAATTCATCTGATATATCTAACTTTCTTCTCACATTATTTTCTTGCAATATAGGGTTCAATTATAGATGATTTGTTGCCAAGAAAATTTGGATTTATAAACCTTTACAGGCGAACCAATGAGTAGGTGTTTAGAAGGGTGTCATCTTTTAAACTATTACCTCTAATTTGGTTAGCCTCGGCATTGAGTTCCGAAAAATCTTTTATTTTCATTTCTGGGAGGCTTATAAAGTTATCTTTTTGTCCTGATGCCTGTTGTTTGCGGCTGCTACTTTTTTCTTTAGTGTTGCTTTGAGAAGTTAAATAAACTGTATCATAATAGTAAATAGGGTTATTTGGCATTTGTGTATACACGTATTGTGTATCAATTTTGCAGATATGTTGAGATTCTTGTTTGCCAAAATATACTTTGGTCCACATAAACTGAATTCCCAATAATGCCAGAAATAATGCAGCTATTTTAATCCAAGAAAGGTGGTAAAATTTGGTTTCATTTTTACGGTGAGTACTCTCAAAATAATGCAACAATTGCTGTTTTCTATTGGCGTTCCTTTGTATTTTTTGCTCCTCTTCAGTCACTGTTTTACTCGCCAAATGCAAAGAATTATATTCTTCTGGGCTGAACCAAGTTAATGCAGTTTTTTGCTGCTCGGTATTTAATTGCTCAAAACTTGATTGGTTCAGCCAATCAAATAATTCACTTGGAATGTTTTCGAAATTATTCATGATTCGTAAATGGTTTTAACTTTTGGGCTAGTTTTTTAATAATGTAATGTAGGCTTGATTTAACAGTTCCTACAGGTAATTCGGTGAGTTTGGAAATTTCTGTTAACGACATTTCTTCTTGAAATCTAAGTTCATAAATACGCTTATCTTTTTCGCTCATGTGTATTAAACAGTTACTAATTTCTTGGTTTAATAGTTCGTAATCTCTTTTCGAATGCATTTCGGTGATACTCGAAGCTCTTTGATTTTGCAGGAGCTGTTGCCGATTCATTTGGTCTCTATATGTGTTTTTACATCTATTTAAAACCATGGTATAAATCCAAGTAGAGAAAGTGTAATTGGTATTAAACAGTTGAGGGTTTTCAATGATTTTAACAAACACTTCTTGAACAATATCTTCCGATTTAATTTGATCTTTTATATGTCCATTAGCAAAAAAAACCAGTTTGTTAAAGTACCTATCATAGAGTTGTTCAAAGGCGAACTTATTACCATTATTAAGTTCGCCCATAAGCTGCTCATCGCTTGCAAAGTCTATATTTCTGTTGCCTTTACTCACAAGATGAGTTTTGTTTAAAGTAGTTTTTTAAATCGTTTTCTTCTTTAAAACCTTTGCTAAGTTGCAGCAGTTTAAATTTTATTTTAGCAGCTTTATCTCGTTCTCCCGATATGAAATAATGCTCATATAACTTAATCATTGGGATGATGTAGTTTAGGTTTATTCTGCTTACAATATCTTTTGAAATATCTGTATAAAAATCTTTATCTAAATAATCAAGGGCGAAATTTTGTTCTATATTCTTCTTCAGTAAAGCCATATTATCAATGGTTTTAGGACTATATTCATAAGCCAAGCCAACCAAATACAAATCAGATTCTATGGGTTTAGAATAGGCATCATCGCAGCTTATAACCAGGTAAACTGGTCGGTTTAACTTGTTTTGCGCCAATGTTTTAATTAACTCTTTTCTGAACCAATCATACTCTTCTTGTCTATTAATGGTATCAAATGCTTTAAACGGTTTATGCTTAATTTCTAATTCATTCAATATTTTATTTCGGTACTCATCAATCATAAAAAGGTAGG
>JAKRSG010000104.1 GCA_022402405.1 Bacteroidia bacterium
TATTCGTGTACATGGAATTATTCAGCCTATTACTGTTAGAAAGTTAGGATATGATAGTTACCAAATTATCAGTGGAGAAAGAAGAACCAGAGCTTCTCGCTTAGCAGGCTTAACCACTATACCTGCCTTTATAAGATTGGCCGACGATCAAGGTATGTTAGAAATGGCCTTGATAGAAAACATTCAGCGCGAGGAATTAAATGCGATGGAAATTGCCTTTAGTTACAAGCGTTTATTGGATGAGTGTTCATTAAACCAAGAGCAATTGGGTGAGCGTGTTGGTAAGAACAGATCTACTGTAAATAACTATTTACGTTTATTAAAATTACCAGATAATATTCAGGTTGCTATTAGAGACGGACATATTTCTATGGGTCATGCACGTGCTATTATAAATATAGACAACCAAGATGAGCAGCAATATTTGTTTTCTAAAATGATGGAAGATGGATTGTCTGTTAGAGAGGTAGAGAACCTTGTTAGAGCAGCGCAAGAGAGAAAAGAAGAAGAAGCAAAGCCACAACCAAGTTCAAAAAAGAAAGCTGATTTACCTGATGGATATGTAGAGTATCAAAAAAGCTTAAGCAGCAAGCTCGAGACAAAGGTTAAGATTAAAGCCGATGAGCGAGGTAGAGGAGTATTGAGTATTCCTTTCAAATCGCAACAAGATTTAAAGCGCATAATAGAGTTATTATAATGCAGAAGATTCTGCTATTTATTATACTTTCCTTTCCGTTTTTGGCCCTTCAAGCACAACGAGCAGAAGAGCCAAAAACAGAAAAGGTTCCTGAGCTCAAGAAAGAAATGTCGAGGCCCAAAAAGGCAACCTTGCTATCTATTATTCCTGGTGGCGGACAAATATACAACGAGCGTTATTGGAAGGTGCCAATTATTTATGTGGGTTTTGGAGCATTAACATATGCCACAATTGCCAATCAGCAGTTGTACAATGATGTTAGATTGGCCTATCAGCAGCGTTTAAAAAACGAGCCTGTTACCAATCCAGAATATGCCAATGTGCCAACTGAGATGTTGTTTACTCTCAGAGAATATTACAGAAAAAACCGAGATTTATCAGTTGTAGGTATGGTAGGATTATATGCGTTTAACCTCATAGACGCAGCCGTAGATGCTCATTTAAAAGAATTTGACGTGTCGGATAAGTTGAGTATGCACATTAAACCAGTTTACCAATACGGTTTTGCAGGTCATTATACCGGTTTGAACCTACGCCTAAGATTTTAATTTTAGTGTACAATTTTTGGTATGTATTGTAAATATTGGCTTTAAAATGTATCTTTAACCCGAAATAAGTTATTAAAGATTTCACAACTACATTTAATTCATGAAGATTGCATTATTAGGTTACGGAAAAATGGGTATGGCCATCGAGAAGATTGCGTTGGCTAAAGGGCATGAGATAGTTTATAAAGTTACATTTGAGAATGCATACGACTTTATGCCTATTTCATTAAAAAATGTGGATGTAGCTATAGACTTTAGTATGCCAACTGCAGCGGCAGATAATATTTACAAGTGTTTTGACACCAATACCCCTATTGTAGTGGGAACAACAGGTTGGTACGATCAATTTGATGAAATCAAAAATAGATGTTTAGCTGAGAATCAATCTATGGTTTACAGCACAAACTTTAGTGTAGGTGTAAATTTGTTTTATAAGCTAAACAAGATATTAGCCAGTATGATGGCTCATTTTGATACCTATGATGTGATGTTAGAAGAAGTACATCATACAGAGAAGAAAGATCATCCTAGTGGAACAGCCTTGTCTTTGGCAGAGCATATTATGAGCGAGATTAAAACTAAAACTCATATCAAAGAACGCCTTATTTATGGTAAAGAAATGCCTTCACAAAGTGTAAAGCCTCATGAACTTTTGATAGAATCATACAGAGAAGGTGATGTAACAGGATTACACAAAGTAAAATATGAATCTATGATCGACAGCATTGAGATTACTCACGATGCCAAATCGAGATATGGTTTTGCCAAAGGAGCCTTGATGGCAGCTGAGTGGATCGTTGGTAAAAAAGGTATTTATACCATGGATGATATTTTAAATTTGGATGAAATCATCAATAAATAACCTTTCAATTTATCTAATTACCGAATAACAAAATGGAGTAATAATGCCTGCATAATTTAGGCTTATTTGCGTTGAACCAAGAAAAATTATATGTCACAACAATCATCTTTTAACCTCAAAGAAACCTTTCTAAGTTATTATAAATCGCCTAAAGAATTTACCAAAAAGCAGTGGATTATCACTTCTGTATGGTGTTTGTTGAACGTTGCGATTCTTGGATTTTATTTGAGTGCCGGGGCCAGTATTGGCATGGCTCTATTAAATGTTTTCTATGGTTGTGCACTTATTTTCTTGTATTTCACTAGGCTGTTAGCTTTTATTATTTCTCCGGTTATTTATTTGGTGTTATATGTTTTGTATTTGGTTCGCGTTCAAGCCAAACCAGATCATCACATGGTTTATGAGTGGAGCGATGCCTTATGGTTTGCCACATTAGCAGCAACCGTTATTCGTTCGTATTTTATAGAAGCTTATACCATCCCAACCTCTTCTATGGAGAAGTCATTGTTGGTAGGCGATTTTCTTTTTGTTAGCAAATTTCATTACGGAACCCGCTTACCGGTTACTCCACTTGCCTTTCCGTTTGCGCATAATGTAATGCCGTTAACAGATTC
>JAKRSG010000105.1 GCA_022402405.1 Bacteroidia bacterium
TTATGGCCTTTGTTTATTTCGGCAGTTTTTGGTGTGGCTGGCAACATGTTATTGTTCTTTAAAGGACTCTCTATTACCTCTCCTATTAATGCCTCTGTGCTCATGCTAAATACTCCCATTTTTGTGCTAGTATTTGCAGCCATTATGCTTAAAGAAAAACTTAGCATAGCCAAAATAGCAGGCATTTTAATTGCAGCCACAGGTGCTTTATTATTAATGGGCGGAAGCAAATTCCACTTTAATCAAGATACCGTTTGGGGCGATGTTTTTGTTACTCTTAATGCCATTATCTATGCTTTTTATTTGGTATATGCCAAACGATTAATGCATAAATACCACCCGCTTACCGTAACGCTCTACTCTTTCTTCTTCGGCTTCTTTCTGGTATTACCTTTCGGCCTGAACCAAGCGCTAGAGATAAACTTCCCCGAATTACCGCTAAGTATTTGGGGTGCTATTGCTTTTGTAACGGTGGGAGCTACTTTTTTAACTTATGTATTTAATGCTTACGCACTAAAACATGCTAGCTCTAGTTTAGTAGGCTCATACATCTACTTGCAACCTGTTTTGGCTACTATTATTGCTATTGTATCGGGCACAGATTTTCTTAGTTGGGAGAAATTTATAAGCATGCTCATCGTGTTTGGTGGTGTGTTTTTGGCTGCGTATAAAAGAAGTTAAGTATTTTTTATTATTGTTTTCCTTAATAAAGATATTTTTAAATCTGTTTAGTCTAGGCTATTGACTGCCAATGTGAGTAGTTTAGTAGAAAATATTCTACAAATTTTTAACTTTACTCACAATTATGACTCACCACTCACTCCAAGTCGATTCTGTGCATATAGTGCAGATAGATTCGGTTATTAACCGACTTGCCTCGCAAGAAAAATTTTTCAGGGATTTACTGCCTAGCGTAGAAATTTATAATTTCCCCGACATTGACTCTGCGCTTCCTATAATTGCAGAGCAATCCAATTTATTTAAGCTCATAATCATTCACGAATCGTGTATTTCGGATGAATTTCAGCAGAAATTTCCCAATACTATAAACTTGGTAATCGTTACGGAGTTAAAAATAAAACCTAATACCAAAATTCACCCTAAGTCCATTAATTTCATTAACAGTCCTTTTAAAAAGAGTTGGTTCGAACCGATTTTTGAAGGTGTAACTACGGGGAAAAAGAGCTGATATAGCAGCAAAACGGACCTAAAACTGAGATGCTCTTTGTATATTTTTGGTTTATAAACTAAAATTTAATATTTACTTTGATATTAGTTTTAGCTAACGATATTTGCCCCCTCAATTACGCATATCATGATAGATAAAAACGATATATTAAAAGCTCTAAGCACCGTGCAAGAGCCCGATTTGAAAAAGGATTTAGTGTCGTTGAAAATGATACAAGACATTGAAGTAGATGGCAATAATGTTAGCTTTACCGTTGTATTAACCACTCCTGCTTGTCCGTTAAAAGAAAAAATAGAAAAAGATTGTATAGATGCCATCCATAACTTAGTTTCGGGTGAGGCAAAGGTTACCGTAAATATGACGGCCAATGTAACGAGCAATCGTGCAGATAAACTTACCTTACCTAATGTTAAAAATATTATTGCGGTAGCAAGCGGAAAAGGTGGCGTTGGAAAATCGAGTGTATCAAGCAACTTAGCTATTGCCCTTGCTCAAATGGGTGCTAAGGTGGGTTTATTAGATGCGGATATTCATGGTCCGAGTGTACCTATGATGTTTGGGGTTATAAACGAGCAACCGATGATGCGCAATGTAGATGGCAAAGAGATGATGGTGCCTATAGAAAAACATGGGGTAAAACTATTATCTATTGGCTTCTTAATAAAACCCGAGCAAGCAGTTGTTTGGCGCGGACCCATGGTATCTTCTGCCTTAAGACAGTTTGTAAACGATACCGATTGGGGCGAATTAGATTATTTAATATTAGATCTTCCTCCTGGAACGGGTGATATACATTTAACGATGTTGCAAGTGGTGCCTTTAACGGGTATTGTGATGGTTACCACTCCACAAGCAGTTGCTTTGGCCGATGCTTACAAAGCGGCCACCATGTTTGGCATGACACCCGTAAAAGTTCCGATCTTAGGTGTGGTAGAAAACATGGCTTATTTTACTCCTGACGAACTTCCGGAGAACAAATATTATATCTTTGGCAATGGCGGAGGAAAATCTATGGCTAGCGAGTTAGGGGTAACTTTTTTAGGCGAGGTTCCCATTATCATGAGCGTGCGCGAGGGTGGCGACCAAGGTACTCCGGGTGCGGTAAAGGATGAAAAGGTTAAAAAGGTATTTCATGAAATTGCAGAGAAGGTAGCTCAGCAGATTGCGGTATTAAATGCCTCTAGCATCTAGCTCCTGGCTTCTGGCTATTAGCTGTTAACTCTATTTTTTATACTAAAAACAATACGATGAACGAAGATATAAAGCAGAAGATTGAGATTGCCTTAAATAGTATGCGTCCGTTTTTGGAGGCAGATGGTGGGAATGTGGAGTTGGTAGATGTAACGGATGATATGGAGGTAAAACTTCGCCTCTTAGGCAACTGCAGCAATTGCAGCATGAGCAGCATGACGATGAAAGCAGGCATTGAAAGCGGCATTAAGAATGCTTTGCCGGAAGTGAGGAAGGTAACTGCTGTGGAGTGATTTTTTAATTATGAATTACGGATTACTGATTAGTAATTATGAATTAT
>JAKRSG010000106.1 GCA_022402405.1 Bacteroidia bacterium
CTGGCTGATCCAAAAACCTCTGTTTCTATGACTATTAATGGTCCGGCAGCCATTATCTGCGCATTTTTTATGAATGCGGCTATCGACCAACAATGTGAGATTTATATCAAACAAAACGGTTTAGAAGACGAAGTAAATGCTAAAATTGAAGCTATCTACAATGCTAAAGGCCTAGAAAGACCTAAGTATAATGGTCAGCTACCAGAAGGAAACGACGGTTTAGGTTTAATGCTATTAGGCGTTACCGGCGATATGGTGCTACCTGCTGAAGTGTACCAAAAAATCAAAAAAGACACCTTAAAACAAGTAAGAGGAACGGTTCAGGCCGATATCTTAAAAGAAGACCAAGCGCAGAACACTTGTATATTTTCAACGGAGTTTAGCTTGCGCGTAATGGGCGATGTGCAGCAATATTTTATTAACGAAGGCGTACGAAATTTCTACTCAGTTTCTATCAGCGGATACCACATTGCAGAAGCTGGCGCCAATCCAATAACCCAATTGGCACTAACTCTTTCTAACGGATTTACCTTTGTGGAGTATTACCTCAGCAGAGGAATGAACATTGATGATTTTGCTCCCAATTTATCGTTCTTCTTTTCTAATGGTATTGACCCAGAGTATGCGGTAATTGGAAGAGTTGCCAGAAGAATTTGGGCCAAGGCCATGAAGTTAAAATATGGTGGTAACGAACGCAGTCAGATGCTTAAATACCACATCCAAACCAGTGGTAGAAGCTTGCACGCACAAGAAATAGATTTTAACGATATACGCACAACCCTGCAAGCACTATATGCTATTTACGATAATTGCAATAGTCTACATACCAATGCTTACGATGAGGCCATAACAACGCCAACAGAAGAATCTGTGCGCAGGGCTATGGCTATTCAGTTAATCATTAACCGCGAGTTGGGTTTAGCCAAAAATGAAAATCCGCTACAAGGCGCATTTATCATTGAAGAGCTTACCGATTTAGTTGAAGAAGCAGTATTATCTGAATTTGATAAAATTACCGAGAGAGGTGGTGTGTTGGGTGCCATGGAAACCATGTACCAACGTAATAAAATTCAGGAAGAAAGTATGTTCTACGAAATGCAAAAACATACAGGAGAGTTCCCAATTATTGGTGTAAATACGTTCTTATCATCTAAAGGCTCGCCAACCGTTTTACCTAAAGAGGTTATTCGTTCTACCACCGAAGAGAAAGAATTTCAAATTAGCAGGTTAAACGAGCTTAAGAAAATGAATGCTGATAAAGGTTCAGAAATGTTAAAACGCTTGCAACATGTAGCCATTCATAATCAAAACATTTTTGAAGAACTCATGGAAACCGTAAAATACTGCTCATTAGGTCAGATAACCCAAGCTTTGTTTGAAGTTGGTGGTCAGTATAGAAGGAATATGTAGGAAAAGCAAAATTCGAAATACTAAATACTAAATTCGAAAAGTACTTAGTTTAGGCTTATTTTAATGGAAGTAAACTTTGAGACAGCTCAGCTGTTTTAAGGTTTACTGCTGTTTCTAAGCTAAGGATTGCACACCTTTTTTGTTAGAATTAAACAAGGCATAACCAAGACGTTCTTTTAAATCATCGGGGTTAAACGGTTTAAAGATATAATCATTCATGCCTACTTCGTAAACTTTTTGGCGGAACTGCATTTCGTTTTCTGCAGTTAATGCAATGATTGGAATGTTGCGCTTGCGAGGATTCTCCATTTTGCGTATAAGCTTGGTGGCTTCTATCCCATCCATTTCTGGCATGTGAATATCCATTAAAATGGCATCGTAATTGGCTTCTTCTAACCTGCTAATTCCTTCTTTACCATTGAGAGCAATTTCTGTAATAACGCCCCATTTCTGCAAAAACTGACGAATAACCATCACATTCATCATATTATCTTCTACCACTAAAACGCGTTTTCCTTTGATAGAATCTTCGAAAGAGGCAGTTACAGAACTCTTGCCCACAGAGGCACTTCTGCTTACCTCAAAATTTATAGAGAAAGAGAATTTTGATCCTTTACCCACCACACTTTCTACTTGCAGCTTGCTATGTAAATTATCTAAAATGCGCTTACAGATAGACAATCCCAATCCGGTGCCGCCAAATTTGCGCGTAGTGTTGGCATCTGCCTGGGTAAAGCTATTGAAAATTTGTCCTTGTTTGGCAGATGGTATACCTATTCCAGTATCGCTTATGACAAAATACACCAAAGCATGATTTATAGTAGATAGCTGTAAATTAACCTCTAATTTTACATAACCAGATTCGGTAAATTTGATAGCATTATTAACCAAATTTATGAGCAACTGATTAATTCTAAGCGGATCTCCTTTTAGTACATTTGGTATTTTATTATCGATGGTTACCATCAACTCAATGCCCTTTTCGGCAGCTTTAATGGTAAACAATTCTTTTACATCTAACACCAAATCGCGCAGGTTAAAATCTATATTTTCTAACTGCAATTTACCCGATTCCATTTTACTAAAATCAAGGATATTGTTTACTAAATGTAATAAATTATCGCTGCTAATTTTTAGGATATTTAGGTTTTCAATTTGCTCTTGTTTAGGGTCAGACAATAATAATAAATTACTTACGCCAACAATAGCATTAAGAGGAGTACGTATTTCGTGACTAATAGTAGAAATAAACTGAGACTTCACATTATAGGCTTCCTCGGCTGCTTCTTTTGCCTGAACCACCTCTATATTTTTTACCTGAAGAATTTTATTTTGCACCTCGATTTTACGCTGCTTTAACTGCAAGTTCTTGAAGGCCTTTTTAACTTTTGCTAAGTAAAATAATAACAAGCCTGTGCTCGCAAATGCCAATAAAATGAGGGTTAAGGTTAAGCCGTTTTTAAAAAACTCCTTTTCCTTTTCAATTTCATTAACTAGTTTTTGCTTTTCGGCTAAATCCAGCTTATGATCTTCCTCCATTTGTGCCATTATTAGCCTACTTTCTTGTTGCAAAACACTGTCTGAAACAGCTTTGGATAACTTCAGATACTCGTTTGCCTCTTGATATCTACCGTTTGCTTCAAGAATTTTGCTATAAATTTCATACGCCTCTTGCAAATAAGGAAAAGCGTGAGCTAATTTGGCATCTTTAATGGCCAATCTAACAAAATATAGGGCAGAATCAGTTTTATTGATTTGTAAATATACAGTGGCTAAATTGTTATAAGTATTGGATAAACCTAAATATTCACCGGCCCTTTGTTTCATTTTAAGAGCCATAAATAAATAATGTTTGGCAAGCGAATAATTTCTTAAATCGGTTTGAACCACTCCTAAATTATTGTAGCTAAGTGCCAAATTTTCTGGGATATCAGAAATGCTATCAATTTGATATACTTTATTAAAATAAAGCAAGGCCTTTTCCGGATTTTTAGTCTCTTGGAAACATATGGCCATATTATTATAAGCATTGGCTAAAATATCTTGGTCTTTTAAACCTTCTCCTATCAGAACCGCTTCTTTATAAAAATAAAGAGCCATTTGATAATTCTTTTGTAGTTGATAAATTAACCCAATATTATTTTTAACATTAGCTATACCTACCGCATCTCCTATGGTTTGAAAATTTAATAATGCAGCATAATAGGTGCTAGTAGCTAATCTGTATTTACCCTGACGTTCATATAATATCCCTAACAAATTTAAAGCTTTTGCTTTAGGACCATGCATTTCAACATCGCCAAATAAATCTGCCGATTCTTTTAGCAAGGTTATTACACTATCATTGGAAATAACATCTTGAAACAGCTCGACTATTAACAAATTTGCTTTTGCTAAACCCTTTTTATATCCAACTTCTTTCGCTAAATCCAGTGATTTGTATGCATGAGATATAGTGCTAGGATTTTTCAACCGAGCATATTGTATCGCCAATAAATAATGTGCATCAACCTTTTCTTCTGGAGTAAAATTGCCACGCGTAATCTCGAGCAAACTATCGGTATTTATCCGCTCTTGTGCCAAGGCAGGTTGGATCAAACCAACCAGAATACATAAATACAGAAGGAATGTATATTTCATCTCAACACAAATAGCCTTTACAAATGTTTCATTTAAGCTACATTTGCCATCACTTATTAAGGTAACAATATGATTAAATTGTCTGTAAACATAAACAAACTTGCACTCATTCGCAATTCAAGAGGCGGAAATAATCCTAATGTAATAAAATCTGCTTTAGATTGCGAAAAATTTGGTGCAGACGGCATAACTGTTCATCCTCGTCCGGATGAAAGACACATTCGTTATTCAGATGTTTATGAGTTAAAATCTGTTTTACAAACAGAACTAAATGTAGAGGGAAACCCTAAAGAAAAGCGTTTTATGGATTTAGTTCTCGCCGTTAAACCTGCTCAAGTTACTCTTGTTCCTGATCACCCCAACCAACTTACTAGTAATCATGGTTGGGATACCCAAAAAGAGCTTCACTTTTTACAAGATATCATCGCTCAACTAAAAGAAGAAGGGATAAGAACCTCTATTTTTGTTGATCCAAATCCAGATATTGTAGAAGGTGCACTTGCTACCCAAACGGATCGTATTGAATTGTACACCGAGGAATTTGCCTCACAGTATCTCAAAAATCCAGAACTAGCCATTAAGCCATACTTAGTAGCGGCTCAAAAAGCCCAAGAATTAAATCTAGGTTTAAATGCGGGTCACGATTTAAGTCTTGAAAACCTTGCCTTTTTCAGCAGAGAAATTCCTTCACTACTTGAAGTTTCTATTGGTCACGCATTGGTTTGCGATGCGCTCTATTATGGATTAGAAAATACCGTAGCGATGTATAAACGCTGTTTAAACTAAAAAAAAGAGCTCAAAATTGAGCTCTTTTTTTTAGTTTTTATGAATCGTTTCTTCCCTATCCGGACCAACAGAAATAATATTTATCGGAACTTCAATTTGCTTTTCAACGTAATCTATATACGTTTTAAAGGTCTCAGGAAGTTGAGAATACTCGCGTATTTTGGTTAAATCTTCTTTCCATCCAGGGAACGATTTGTATTGCGGTATAACCGTTTCATCTAACAAATCAAATGGTATTTGGCTGCTTATGTCTGAACCAATTTTATACGAATCGCACACCTGAACTTCTTCAAATCCGCTTAACACATCGCTCTTGGTGCAAATTAAATCTGTAACACCGTTTAACATGATAGCGTATTTTAATCCAGGCAAATCTAACCAACCAGTACGGCGTGGTCTGCCGGTGGTAGCACCAAATTCGTGCCCCAATTTACGCAATAACTCTCCCGTTTCATTTTCTTGCTCTGTTGGAAATGGTCCGTTACCCACACGAGTACAATAAGCCTTAAAGATACCAAACACCTTGTTTATCTTTTGAGGTGCAATTCCTAATCCGCTGCAAGCGCCACCCGTTATGGTGTTTGATGAGGTAACAAAAGGATAAGAACCAAAATCTATATCTAACAAAGTTCCTTGTGCACCTTCTGCCAACACCTTTTTACCATCACTGATTAATTGGTTTACAAAATATTCTGAGTTAACAATTTTAAATTGCTTTAAGTATTCTACTGCCTCAAAAAATGCAGGTTCATGTTCGGCCAAGTTGTATTCATAGTTTAATGAATCTAGCAATTTCTTGTGATTGCTAACGGCAGTTTGGTACTTTGATAAGAAGTTTTTACCAATTAAATCACCAATTCTTAATCCGCTTCTGCCTATTTTATCCTGGTAGGTTGGACTAATACCCCTTAAGGTTGAACCAACCTTATGAACCCCTTTATATGCTTCGCTGGCAGCATCTACCAAACGATGTGTTGGCAAAATAACGTGAGCTTTTTCGGAGATATATAAATTCTTTCTGATGTTTACACCAGTAGTCTCTGCCTTTTCAATTTCTTTTTTAAGTTGCACTGGGTCTACCACTACCCCATTACCAATAATATTTATGCAATGCTCATGAAAAATGCCCGATGGAATGGTATTTAAAACATACTTATTACCACCAAACTCTAGAGAGTGCCCAGCGTTTGGTCCGCCCTGAAACCTAGCTACTACATCGTATTTTGGAGTAAGAACATCTACAATTTTTCCTTTGCCCTCATCGCCCCATTGCAATCCTAAAACAACATCAACCTTCATATCAATTTTCTTTTTTTATTACTTTCTTGCACGACAAACAATTATTGTCGGCATCTAAAACAGGATCACCAAACAGGTATAACGAGTGGTTCGTTATAGAAAACTGCATAAGTTCACCCATGGTATTTTTTATCTGTTGCAACCTTGGGTCACAAAATTCGAGTACCTCATTACAATGATTGCAAATGAGGTGATCATGTTGCCTAAAGCCGTATGAACGCTCATACCTTGAAATATTTTTCCCAAACTGATGTTTTATCACCAATCCGCAATCCAACAGTAAATCGAGCGTATTGTAAACGGTAGCACGACTCACCCTGTAGTTTCTATTTTTCATATGCTCAAACAAAGTTTCTACATCAAAATGTTCTTTGTTAGAATATATTTCATCCAAAATAGCAAACCTCTCCGGAGTTTTACGTTGTTGGTGTTTTTCCAGGTATTCTACAAACCTGTTTTTCACCTCCAATTTCAACTTTTCTGCATTTTGTAACTCAAACGACATCTATCTATTTTTCTTGGGTCAAAGTTAATATAATCTGTAAAACATCAATCAAGCTTTCCAAATGTTCAAAAATAAAGGTATTAGGTTCGGCCCGAACCAAAAATATTTACTGAAAATCAGACACATATTATAAATGAGAGGAATTATTCTATATCTGTTCTATTAACACTTATTAACGCACTCGCATTTTTAATGGCATTCATAATGGTTTCTAATTGCCTTGTATCGTGCACTTCTAATACTATATTTCCTTCAAACATTCCTTCATTACTATTAATGCTAATAGACTTCATATTTACTTGAAGCTGTTTAGAGATGGTGTCCGTAATAATACTCACAATACCAACACTATCTATACCCGAAACTTTGATCGACGAAATAAAAGATTTATTGGCAACATCTTCGGCACTTGCCCATTTGGCTTTTATGATTCTATAACCATAATTACTCATAAGGGCTAGGGCGTTCGGACAAGAAGTGCGGTGAATTTTTACTCCTTCCCCAATGGTTACAAATCCAAAAATCTCATCACCTGGAATAGGATTACAGCATCGAGCAAAGCCATAAGGCATATTTGCCTCATTCTCGCTTAAAATAACTGCATCCAAAGGCAGATTGCTCGAGGCTTTGGGTTTACTGGTTTGAGGTGTTTGAATTTCAACTGGTTTATTTTTATCGGCAATTAAAATTTCTTCGATATCAATTTTAGTCCGATCTATTTTTTCGTTGGCAATTTGGTAATACAAATCCGACACCGACTTTAACTTAAAATGCTTTATTAATACTTGCAAATTATCAGAATTAAAAGGCACTTTAGCATGTTTAAACTTGCGCTCTAAAATTTCCTTACCCATTTGAGAAGCCTTTAATCTAATTTGCTTAAAATATTCTCTAATTTTGGATTTAGCTTTGGCTGTAACAACAAAATCAAACCAATCTTCATTGGGCTTTTGCTTGCTGCTAGAGAGTATTTCTACCTGATCGCCATTATTTAATTGATGACTAATTGGCACCAACTTATTATTGAGTTTTGCACCAATACAATTAATACCCAAATCTGAGTGTATATCAAACGCAAAATCGAGCACGCTGGACCCTGCAGGCAGTTTTCGCAAATCACCTTTAGGCGTAAAAACAAAAATCTCGTCGGTATATAGTGCTAGTTTAAAATCATCTAGAAAATCCATGGCATTGGAGTCTGGACTTTCTAAAATCTCTCTAACTTTCGAGAGCCAACCTTCTAATCCACCATCTTGAGGCACGCCATTATCTTTATATTTCCAATGAGCTGCATATCCTTTTTCTGCAATTTCATCCATTCTTTTGGTTCTAATTTGAACCTCCACCCAGCGCCCTTTTGGACCCATAACGGTGGTATGCAAACTCTCGTAACCATTGGCTTTTGGAGTACTAACCCAATCGCGCAATCTATCTGGATTAGGAGTATAATAATCGGTAACAATTGAATACACTTTCCAACAATCACTTTTTTCTGTTTCTATAGGCGTATCAATAATAATTCTGATGGCAAATAAATCATACACTTCCTCAAAAGGCACATTTTGAGCCTTCATTTTTTGAAGAATAGAATGAATACTTTTAGGCCTACCTTTCACCTCAAATGTTAGTCCTTGTTCTTCCAAATCTTTGATAAAAGGATCAATAAAATTCTTGATGTATTTATTCCGCTGCGTTTTCGTTTCGTTAAGTTTAGCCTTAACATAATTATAGCTTTCAGATTGAAGGTATTTAGTACTTAAATCTTCTAATTCAGATTTAATTGCATAAAGTCCTAATCTATGCGCCAATGGAGCGTATACATAAGCCGTTTCTGAGGCAATTTTTAATTGCGATTTCGGACTCATACTATCCAAGGTTCGCATATTGTGCAGCCTATCTGCTAATTTAATTAATATCACCCGAACATCATCGCTCAAGGTAAGCAGCATTTTCTTAAAATTCTCGGCTTGTATGCTTTTATCTGGCTGATCCAAAACACCTGATATTTTGGTAAGCCCATCTATAATTAAGGCTACTTTATCTCCAAATTTAAGCTTTAATAAATCTAAAGTAATATCTGTATCCTCAACCGTATCGTGCAACAAAGCACAGATAACAGACGTAACACCCAAGCCAATTTCCTCTGCACAAATCTGAGCTACTGCCAATGGATGAATGATATATGGCTCACCACTTTTACGACGCATATTTTTATGCGCTTCCAACGAAATTTCAAATGCCTCACGGATTTTTTTTCTATCTTCCTTCAACAGCGACCGCCTAATGCTCTTTAACAAATTCCTGTAGGCTTTTACTATAATTTTATTCTCTAAATCTAAGTCAATTTCTTTGGTAGTCATGCCGGCTTTTTCTTGGTCTCAAAATAACGATAATTCTTAGAATTCAAACTAAATTTATGGCTTTTTTCATAAAATTTATACAAGCTTATTTCTGGCTGACCCAATAACAACACATTATAAAACTAATAATCAACTAATTAAATATTTTTCTAAGAATAAATGGGCGCCTATGTTTAACCTTTGAAAATTAGAATTATATTTGCATCCCTTTTTAAGGGAAAAGCGCATGTGGCGTAATTGGTAGCCGTGCCAGACTTAGGATCTGGTGCCGAGAGGCGTGGGGGTTCGAGTCCCTCCATGCGCACAAACATAAACAAGGAAACTTGTAATTATAATAAGACTGACATTGTCAGTCTTATTTATTATTAGGATTGTTGAAAATTAAAAACGATGAACGTTACATTCGAAAAAAAAGATGCATTAAACGGAACTATTTCTGTGAGCATTAACACCGAAGACTATCTTCCAAGTTACGAGAAGAAGTTAAAAGATTACGGTAAAAAAGCCAATATTCCTGGTTTTAGAGCCGGCCATGCTCCTAAAGGAATGATCGAAAAAATGGTTGGAAATAGCCTTTTACTTGAAGAAATAAATGGTCTTGCCAGCAAAGGTTTATTCGATTACATCGACGAAAATAAGTTAGCGATTTTGGGTCAGCCAATATTAAATGATGATACCAAAATTGACAACCTTTCTAAAGACGCAAATTATGTTTTCAAATTTGATTTAGGTTTAAGTCCAGAAATCGAACTTAACATAAGCAAAGCCGACGTATATACTAAGTACAGTCCAAGCACCAGCGACGCAATGATTGCTGATGAAATAGACCGTATGAAAAAGCGTTTCGCTAATTTAGTAGATGCCGATGTGGTTGAAGAAAACGATATGATTTATGTTACGTTAACTGAACTAGGCGAAAATAACGAAGCTTTAGACGGTGGCGTAAACGCAGAAAATGTGCCTATCGCTGTTAATACCATTAAAGTTGATGAGTTAAAAAATAGCTTGGTTGGTTTAACTAAAGGTACTTATGCTGATGTAAACGTTTTTGCTTTATTCAATAACGATGAGGTTGAAATGAGTCATGCTTTAGGCATCCAAAAACAAACTGTGGCCGACTTAAACCCTACATTTAAATTAACTGTTAGCGAAATTAAGAGAACAGGTTCTTCCGAAATGAACCAAGAGTTTTTTGATAAAATCTATGGTCCAGGAGTAGTTACTTCTGAAGAAGAATTAAAAGAAAAAATTAGAGAAGAATTAAACAGCTACTTCAATCAACAAGCTCAGCATTTGTTAGAGCACGAATTGTTTGACAGTCTTGTAGCTAAGCACAATATCACCTTACCAGATGATTTCTTAAAGCGTTGGTTAATGGAGCGTCATCCAGATAAATTCACTCCAGAGAATTTAGAAGAAGCTTACAAACCAGAAGCAAATTACCTTAAGAACCACATCTTAGAAGAGAAAATATTGGTTCAAAACGAAATTAAGGTAAACGACGAAGATATTAAAGAAGCTGCCATGAGCCACACTCGCCAAATGTTTGGAGCCTACGGCGGTGCTCAAGGTATTAGCGACGAAATTTTAATGAGTATTGTAGAACCTCAATTGCAAAAAGAAGATTTCAGAAGTCGTATGATTAACATTGCTGTTAGAAACAAAGTTAATCAGTGGTTATTAGACACCATTACCATCGAAACAAAAGAAATTAGTGGAGAAGATTTTACTAAGGAAATGGAGGCTCACAACCACCAACATCATGCACACAACCATGAGCATGAAGAAGAAGAAGCATAATCTTATCTTTAATTGATAAAAAAATCCCCGCTAGTGTTAAACATTAGCGGGGATTTTTTTTTGAGATATAAAGGATTATTAGGATAAAATCCAATCAAACTTATGTTCTTCTTTTGGCATAGCTGCTCTTTCTGCAATACGAGTTAAACGAGCAGGTAATCCCAATAAGAAATCGCGAGCTTTCTCACCATTTTCTTGTAAGCCACGCACGCCCTCGATATTCCATTCCTGCATAACCGTTTTCATAATATCTATATAATCTAAAGCTGTATAAACTCCCAAACGCGTAGCTGCATCACTAAAGTTTGCAAAAGTTGTAAGAGTACCATTAAGTTCACGCATGCACTGTGCTGGCATAACAATCTTTTTACGCATCATATCTTCGAATGCCAACATCATTTCATTTGGATCTATTTCCATAATGCGATTAACAAAATTCATGTAGGCACGAGCATGACGAGCTTCATCGGCAGCAACTAAACCACAGATTTTAGAGAGTAAAGTATTTCCATCTTTCTTAGCTAATGTGGCTACACGTCTATGACTAACATTGGTAGCTAACTCTTGAAAACTAGTATATACGAAATTTCTATAAGGATCATTTCCAGCTTGATTATTAAAACCATCTGCAATTAAAAACTGCGTACTTGCTTCAAAAGCTTTCATGTTAATCCTACCACACAAATATAAGTATCGGTTCAAAACATCTCCGTGACGGTTTTCTTCAGCGGCCCAACTTCTCATCCATTTCATCCAACCATTATTATTTTGTTGGTCTACCCCAACTAAACCTGCCAACCAACTTTCGTATGTTGGAAGCGCTTCTTCTGTAATAGTATCTGCTACTAATACTACCATTAAATCATAAGAATGATTTCTAGCAGCTTCCTGAATACTATTTAAATCAGAAACGAAAGTAGCATCAGAAGTTAGTGGTAATAACTCCGAGGCTTGCCAATTGGTTTCTACTGGCTTTAAATATTCTTTGGCAAGAGACTCTACATCTTTGCCAATAAACTCCATTACTTCAATTTTACTTGGACTAAGACTACTGTTATTTGACATATGCTCCAAAAATAAGAGAAAATTCCAATTTATGCATGTATTTTTACCTCATCAAATAGAACAAACGTGAATTCAAACCTGATTAATATTCATACTCACCACAAGCCCAAGCACAAAAACGAGATTTGTATAAGAAATGCCTATTTGAATGATGTTGGAAAAATGACAATTAACTACCCCGTTAGCATGGGATTACACCCATGGTTTGCCAATACCATCTCACTAAAAGAGGCAGAAAATAAATTATTACAATTGGTTCAAACCCCAAATTGTTTAGCCATAGGTGAAATAGGTTTAGATAGTAATTACCCTTATTTTTCTGAGCAAATAAAAGTATTCGAATTACAACTTGCTATAGCCAAAGAACTCAAGTTACCTGTAATCATTCACCAAGTAAAATCGCAAGAGCAACTTCATAAATCCCTCAAAAACTTTGATGGTACTATTATTTTACATGGTTATAATGGTTCAATTGAGCAATGGAAACAGCTAAATTTTCATAATAAAACCAATATATCCATTGGTAAAAATGCATTAAACCCCAGCAAAAAACTACATACGTGTATTCAACAAATCCCAGCCGAAAAAGTATTTGCAGAAACCGATACTTCACTCCTACCCATCAGTAGTATTTACAAGGCCATAAGCGCCATTCGGTCTGAACCAATTATACATACAGTGCAATTTATAAATACTAATTTTGAACGGGTATTTACCCCAAATTAGTTCCAGAGAAAATCTTCTGGAGCATTGGCTAAATAAGCAAAATCGGGACCCATATTTTTAACCGCTAAAGGCCATATCTCCTCCAAATCGTCGCTAAGAACGATAGATGCATCTAGCTTTCCTAACCACCAAGCTTTGCTTTCTATCTCGTTAGCCAACTGCCCTTCACCCCATCCGCTATATCCTATAAAAAACTTAAAATCGTTTAGTTCAGCTTTCCCAGAAACAAAAAGTTCGTTAATGGCTTCCAACTCTCCACCCCAATACAAACCAGCTCCAATAGGAAATGAATTAGGAATAAAATCCCCATGGGTATGAATAAAATGAAGTGTATTTTCTTCTACCGGTCCGCCATAGAAAATAGGAAAGTTTATTTGCAACAAACCCGGTATAATATCATTGGTAGTATAATTTAATAACCTATTTAAAACAAAACCAATGCTGCCTTCCTCCTCATGTTCGCAGAGCAAAATAACTGTCTTCCTAAAATTTGGATCAGACAAAAACGGCTCGCTAATGAGAAGCTTTCCGCTACCCGGAGTAAAATCATATTGCTTATGCCATATCTTCATCTATGAGCAAATAATGAAAAAAAAATTTGAGCTTATCTACAAGTTATTCACTTAAAAATAAGTAAAACTAATCAGAAGTAAATTACCTTTGTTCAAAATTTCGGAAATATGTTAAGTAATGAGGCCATTGCAGCTATCAGAAAAGATTATACGCTAAAAGAGTTTGATGAAACTCATATTTTATCCAATCCAATGGAACAATTTAAACATTGGTTTAAGGAGGCAATAGATTCTGAGGTTAACGAACCCAATGCCATGGGTTTATCAACCTTAAAAGCCGATGGAAAACCTAGCTCTAGAATTGTGCTATTAAAAGGAATTGAGCCAAGTGGTTTTGTTTTTTACACCAATTACGATAGCAATAAGGGCAAGCAATTGGCGCATCACAAGCATGCTGCAGCTTTGTTTTTTTGGCCTGAACTTCAAAGACAAGTTCGAATTGAGGGAACAGTAAAGAAAATTTCGGAAGCAGAATCTGATGCATACTTCGCTAGCCGACCATTGGATAGTCAGATTGGAGCACATGCCTCACCACAAAGTGCACCCATTGAAAACAGAAAAGTATTGGAAGATAATTTTGCTACCTTTAAAAAAATATTCGAAACCACCCCTTTAATAAGACCTGTAAATTGGGGCGGATACATTCTTGAACCAAGCTCGATAGAGTTCTGGCAAGGCAGAGCTAGCCGATTACACGATAGATTTTTATTTACCAATACGGTAACATTAGACTGGACATACACTCGATTAGCTCCTTAGTGAAAGAAATTTTTTTTGTCAAATTCTTGACTTTAAGAAATTATTAACTAATTTGCTCTATAACTCACGGCGATGATTACAATAATTCTAGCAACTATAACGGCATTTTTAACTTCTATTTTTGCCATACCGTCTATTATAACGGTAGCCAAATTGAAGAATCTATATGATAAACCTGAGGAGCGAAAAATTCACACCTTAAAAATCCCCAGACTAGGCGGCATGTCTATATTTGTTGCCTTTGTGTTTGCTATTTTATTATTCGGAGATTTTGCTAATATTCTTGGAGCTAAATATATTGGGGCGGCCTTAATTATGTTATTTTTTAGTGGCTTAAAAGATGATATCATCATTTTATCTCCCCTCAAAAAACTATACACCCAATTATTAGCAGCTGGATTAGTAACGAGTTTAACACAGATTAGAATAACTGATTTTCATGGCGTATTTGGCATGCATGAAATCCCATTAATTGCCAGTATTCTATTATCCATGTTTATGATCATTGTAATCACCAACTCCATAAATTTAATAGATGGTGTAGATGGCTTAGCCGGAAGTTTATCATTAACTATTAGCTTAACTTTTTCTTATTTATTCTATCAACAAGGTGAATTGGATTGGGCGCTTATTACTCTTTCTCTTGCGGGTTCTATCTTAGGATTTCTGTTTTTTAATTTTAGTCCGGCTAAAATATTTATGGGCGATGCAGGATCTTTAACGGTAGGATTTTTACTTTCTATTTTTGCTATACATTATATAGAGTCTAATTCTCCATTAAATAACTTAGGCAATCATGTTAAATCGGCTCCTGGTATTGCACTAGCTATTCTTATAGTTCCATTGTACGATACCTTACGTGTGTTTATTCTTAGGGCACTTAACAAAACATCTCCCTTTAAAGCAGATAAAAACCACCTACATCATTGGTTAATTAAGAACGGACAAAGTCATGCGCAGGTAAGCCTTATTCTTACCTTTGTTAACATAGCATTTATATTTATAGCCCTAGCTTTGCAAGACAATGCCGCTTACATTGTTTTATTGGTAATTGGCTCTTTAGCATTAATAGTTGGTCAGCTACCGATTTACTTTTACCGCCATAAAATTTCGGATATTGAGGCAGATGAAGATGTTCAGGAACAAATTGAACAAAGTTTATTCTCCGATTATAAGCAAGAAAAATAAGCAGAATCAAACGCCTTTTGGTTCAGGCCAAATACAGTTTACTTTTTAAAGAAATCTAACATTTGTTGAAAGGCTCTAGCCCTATGGCTTATGGCATTTTTTTCGGGCAAACTCATTTGGGCCAAAGTTCTGTCTGAACCTAAAGGAATGAAGATTGGATCATAGCCAAAGCCTTCTGTTCCGACAGGTTCGAACCCAATGGTTCCTTCCAATACTCCAATAAACTGATGAGATTCTCCCTTCCAAATTAGGTGAATTACGGTTTCGAACCTAGCTTTTCTATTATCTGCAGTTTGAAGTGCATGAATAAGTTTAGCATTATTTTGAGCAGCGTTTTTTTCTGGTCCGGCATACCTTGCAGTATGCACCCCTGGAGCACCATTTAGGGCCTCTACCAATAAGCCAGTATCATCTGCAAAACAATCAAATTGCGTGGCCGCATAAACAGCTTTTGCCTTTATTTCTGCATTTTCGCTTAGGGTAAAACCCGATTCAATTATTTCTTCGAAGAAACCTATTTCTTCTAATGAAACAACAGTTAACAGTCCCTGAAAAATAGCGTTAATCTCTTTGGCTTTATGAGAATTATGTGAGGCAAAAATGAGTTTATTCATACTATTAATTAAAAAACATTCGCTGAAGAGCCACCCATAATTTTCCTTTGGCAGCGGCATCGGTAATGTAGGATGAAAGAGTATTAGCTTTTAGTAATTCGGCGCCATGCACATATAATTGTTTATGTGCTGGAATAGACATTCTCTGTGAGTCTAACCAGGCATCGCAGCCCCAAACAATTACCTGTGCAGGCTCAAAAAAGTCCCACATTCGCTCGATGGTAGCTTGTGGAAACTTTTGTAGGTTCACCACCCATACATCTTCCATCTTTTTCCTAAGCCCCTTATCTACAATTGTTTGAAGCAATTGCATTTCATTTTCGGGCAAAAAATCATGCGTAGAAGAATCCACAATTAATAAAAGTTTTTGTAAGCCTGAGCCCAAAGGCTGGTATTCTATGGAAAAATCTCTTTCTTTGACCACGAAAATTTCGTCGAATAAAGGAAGGATAAAATCGTCTGCTATTTGAAAATCATTATTCATAAACCATGGCAATTTCTATAAAAATTAGCAAAACTCCTCAATCAAGAATTCATTTATGTGATTTTGATAACATTGAATTCGGGAAAATCTTCTCAGACCACATGTTTAGGGTAGATTATAAAAACGGAGCTTGGCAAAATCCTGAGATTTTACCTTATGGTCCTATCAGTATCGCTCCATCATTATCGGCAATTCATTATGGTCAGGCCATTTTTGAAGGTATGAAAGCGTTTAAAAGCACTGATGGTACTCCATTATTGTTTAGGCCAACCGACAATGCAAAGCGTTTAAACGTATCTGCAGTGCGCATGGGAATGCCTGAAATTCCTGAAGAATTATTTATGGCTGGCTTAACCGAGTTAATCAAGTTAGACCAAAACTGGATTCCTACTAAAGATGGCAGTGCATTATATATTCGTCCGTTTATGTTTGCTACCGACGATTTTGTTGGTGTTCGTCCGAGCGAAAATTATAGTTTCATCATATTCTGTTGTCCGGTTAATAGCTATTATCCAAAGCCAATTAAAGTTAAGGTAGAAGAAAAATATGTAAGAGCCAGTACTGGTATGGCAGGTTTTGCAAAAGCTGCAGGTAACTATGGAATTAGTATGTTACCCTCTTATGAAGCCAAAAAAGAAGGATACGACCAGATTATTTGGACAGATGGAAATAACCATGAATACGTAGAAGAATCTGGAACTACCAATTTATTTTTTGTGGTTGACGACAATTTGGTATTAACACCGCACTTGGATGGAAACATATTAAATGGAATTACTCGAAATTCGTGCATACAGCTTTTAAAAGCCAAAGGATATGCAGTTGAAGAGAGAAAAATTAGTATAAACGAAATTGTTGAATGGAGTAAGTCTGGCAGATTAACTGATTGTTTTGGAACTGGTACTGCTGCTATTATTGCCAAGATTGCCGCTATTGGTTACAAAGGAAATGATTACATCTTACCAGATGCAGAACAAAGAGTGGTTTCAAATTATTTGTATCAAACTTTATATGGCATTCAGTGTGGTAAAGTAGAAGATCCTTTTCACTGGAGTGTTAAGCTTGATTAAGCACGTTTAGCTCTTTCCCAGTTTGCACTTTGCTTTCCTCTCAAAAATCGGATCAAACCGAGATACATGCATAGGTTCATAATAAAGAAGTAATACGGTACAAAAAGTATCTTTACTTTTATTTGTTTGTTGTTAAGGTACCAACCCAAAAGTGCCATGGTATAGAACAATATTTGTCCCAACATAATAGCCGTGTACAAACCTCCATAGGTTAAGCACAAAGGGATATTCGTTACAAAAATAAGTAGTAATGCCAATGGCGCTAATGTCCAACGCAGAACTCTATGGGAAATAAACAGAAAGCTCACCTTAAAATTACCGATGAGATTAAATGCTTTTGGCAATCTACCCATACTTTGAAAAGCTCCTGCAGCAATACGCACCTTTCTTTTTAGCTCTTCTCCTACGTTAGCACTGGCTGTTTCGGCGGCATATGCATTTTTTTCATACACCACTCTATACCCATCATTTGCTATTTGCATACTTTGCATCAAATCATCGAGCAAACTATCCATAGGCAGTTCTTTGTATAGAGACGTTCTATAACTCATAAGTTCTCCGGCAGCTCCCACTATAGTGTAAAAATCAGAATCGAGTTGTTTCAAGAAGCTTTCATATTTCCAATAAATGCCCTCACCTGCCCCGCTGGCATTCTCTTTATCTTTATTGATAATTCTTTTTTCCCCTGTAACGGCACCCACTTTAGGATCGGCATAATGCTTAACCATTTCGCGTATAGCGCCAGGATTTAAATCGGTATTAGCATCACAAAAAACCACAATGGGAGCTTTAACATAAGCCATGGCGCGGTTCATGGCAGCGGCTTTCCCGTTTCTGGCATCCTCGTGCAAGGCTAACACTTCAGTATATTTTTTTATCCTTTGATGCGTATTATCGGTAGAACCATCACTAATAAATATGAGTTGTAATTTTTCTTTTGGATAGTCTAGTGCTAAACTATTTTGTATTTTCTCCTCAATATAATCGGCTTCATTAAAACATGGAACCACTAATGCAACTTCTGGCAGAAATTGGGTATCGAAAGTAGGTTCAGACCGAAATACTTTTTTAATTTTAACGAGAACGTATAAGAGGATTCCATAGCCTAGATAGCTATAAAAAACTATGCCTATACCCACCCAAAATATGATAGCTGCTGTACTCATTTATTTCCCAATTTTAGTCCAAGAAGTATAAAATCCACATGTAAAATGACGAGGCAAATAATCTATTATTGCGCAATCTAATTTTTGCAAAAATTTAATCCGACGAGTAAGCAAAGAAAAAGGGAAAATACGTTCTAAAAAATCTGCATTTTGATAATCGAGAGGTTTAAAACCAACCCCTGTTAGAAGTCTGTTAAAGCCACCCACGCTAAAAAATTGAACATGCGTTAAATCTTCGTTCGACGATTGCAAGGTTTTGGCATTATAGCCTAATAATCTTTTGAAGGCAACAATAGGTTTGTCTATACCTTTTTTAGCTAAAAATTGCATCGGACGAGTAATAAGTAATTCTCTTGGTCCGTAACCATTTGGCACGGTAGCTACAAAAACACCGCCTGGTTTTAATATTCTATAAATGCTTTCTGATAACTCGTAAGGCTTTGTTAAATGTTCTAAAACTTCGCTACAAACAACGGCGTCAAACTCATCTTCCATAGCAAAAGAATTGGCATCTAAAACCTTGAAATTTACATTAGGAAAGGTATTTCTACTAGTAGCCATATCGATACTTTTTTGGTCGATATCTACACCAGTAACTTCATAACCAATAGATCCTAGTGCTAGACTTATATTCCCGTTACCACAGCCAATATCAAGTATTTTAGCTTTGGGGTGATTAAGTCCGCCTATCGATTTCACAATAAAATTTAACCTCTTTATATCCTCTATATCAGAATAGGTAGTAAACTTAACGTAATCTTGATTTTTCATATGGTTTAATTACTTTTTATGGTTTTATAATTTTATGATAAACCGACATTGTGTCGGCAGCATTTTGTTCCCAAGAGAACTGATTTCCTCTTATTTTACCTTTTTTACAAAGCTCTTTTTGAAGCTCCTTATCATTATCTAGTTTAAGCAAAGCGTCTGCAATCGTTTCTGGATTAAAAGGGTCGCATAACAAAGCTGCATCACCTACAATTTCGGGCATTGAACTAGTATTGGAAGTTATGATAGGAACCTCACATTTCATGGCTTCAACAAGAGGAATACCGAAGCTTTCTCTTAACGAAGGATATAAGAAAATATAAGCTTGAGAATAAATGGCAGGCAATTCTTTATTGGGTACATAACCCGTAAATTGAATTTCATCCAATATGGAAACATCCCCAATTTCTTTGGCTAAATTCTGTAAATAATCTCTGTTTATATCCAGCATCAAAAGCTTACAAGGCAATTTGCCTTTCGATTTTAATATGCTCAACGCTTTTAAAACACCCTTTACATTTTTCTTAGGATCGGTATTCCCCAAGAAGAAAATATATTTATCGGGCAGATTAAATTTCTTTTTAGCGGCAGTTAATGCATCTTCATCTAATACTTTAGCAAAGTGGTTTCCGGCAGCGTTGTATACGGTCTGAACCAAGGCTTTAGGGAAGCCAAAATAGTCTAATATTCTAGTGTTTTCGAAATTGGATACCGTAAGTATTTTAGCTGCTTTTTTAGCAATTATGGGAACATTTAACTTACGATACATATTCCCAAACTTTTGGTAATTGGTTCCTTGAGAAAGACTTATTTTTTCTAAATAAATAATATCATGTAGAGTTAACACCAATGGCACAGATAAAAATATAGGAGCCGTATTACTAGTGCAATGCAGCAAGTCTACCTTATACTTTTTAACTGCCTTTGGTAAATACCATTGTTCCCAAATAGGATAAGGAGATTTTGGCAGCAATATTATTTCTATACCATTACCATTTTGTAAACAAGCCATGTCCTCATCGGGCTGGGCAAAAACAAGGAATTCATGTGAGGTATTAGTTGCTTGCAGCGCTCTAATAAGTTCCAACGCTACCATGTCCATACCATGTTTTTTCTTTCGAAATATTCGCTGTGCCTCAATACCTATTCTCATGATTCTTTATTTTTATGTGCTATAGTAGAACTATGATCTGTATGTATAAACTTCTTAGCTCCTTCTTTACTTTTTGTCATGGCAAACACCATTAAAAAAAACGCTTGAGGCAAACGCAAGGCAGCTTCTAATGTTTTAAAATTATAATACGTTTTTGGAATGGCTAATATGTAAGAGATAGAACAAACTCCGAACATTCCAACAAACCACATTCCAAGCTGAGTGTATGGCAAGAAGTATATAGCACAAGAAAAAAACGATAATCCTATAAGAAGTATTCTAGGTAAAATTATACGCTGTAATGCTTTATCAAAAAAATCTAGATTACCATGAAACAAAAGATGGTAAATTCCCTGTCTAAGTACACGATGAAAATCAAAGAATTGTGAGGCAATCCAACGCTTTCTTTGAGATGAGAACACCTTGGCATTTTGAACTTTTTCATCATACACTAAAGCATCATTTTCAAAATGCACTTTAATACGATGTTTAACCATAGAAAACTCTAACTCTTTATCCTCCACAGGAGATTCTATCTCGCTCATGAGGGTTTTGTAGGTTTTAAATTTCATGGCCTGACCCGAACCTGATAAAGCAGAAGTTACTCCCAAAACCACATGGCCTTTTCTAAAAATATGATTATTTATTTCTTCACTCAAACCATCTAAAATAGCAAATGGAGTATCCAAATTTTTTGCTGTTCTATGTCCTTGAACAATCACCTCATCATTTTGTAAGCGAGCATTCATTTTTGCCAAGAAATCTTCTTCCATTACATTGTCTACATCTAATACAAGACAGTAATCGAAATAATCTTCAGGTAAAAAACTGAGGGCAGTATTTAATGATTTTGCTTTTGTGCTCTCATCAAATTTCACTTCAACTAATTTAATTGGCATTACTAATAGCTCAGCAATGGTAAGCCGCTTTAGTGAATCAGCTATAACAATAACATCAAACTTATCACGAGGATAATTTTGGTTCAGACTATGCCCAACCGTGTTTAAAATTACCTCATCATGCTTGTATGCAGGAATTAAAATAGCAAATTTATTATACTTTTTAATTTCAACTTTTGAGAAATCAGTGGGTTTATAAAATACGCCAGCCACGCTAAAAATAAATACATACGCAACATTAAATCCTATGTAGAATAGCAGAATAATTTCGATTATGTATACGCATTGTTGAATCATAGCTAAGGGGTATTAAACCTATTTTTTCTTTGAATTAACTTGGTGTGGAGTATGAATAAATTTTTTATCCGCACCTCTTAATTTAAAGAAATTTAGAAACATTAAAATAAAACTATAAGGCAAGCTAGCAAGAGCTTTGGCGGCCTCCACACTATAGTATTTTCTAGGTACAGATATAGTTAAAGCAAAGGCTTGAACCAAAAATAAATATATAAACTTTTGTCCCCAAGCAACATCTAAGAACCAAATTAAACAGAAGATTAAAGATAAGCCCAGGTTAATTAAACGAGGCAATAGCAACAGCTGAATGGACTTATCTAATAAATCAATATTAAAGGTTTTTAAGGATGTTAGAATTCCGTTAAAAGCGTATTTACGCATAAAGGTGAGTTGTGCCGACATCCATCTTTTCCTTTGATTTTGAAAGACCTCTGGCAATTGCACTTTCTCATCAAAAACTAGAATATCGTGGGCGTAGTCTATTTTAACTTTGCGAGAAATGATGAGCACTTCCATCTGTTTATCGAATCCACCAACGGCGGTAATCTCTTTCATAATAGTCTTAAAAAACTGATATTCTACAGCTTTTCCTGAACCAATTAATGCGGCAGATAAACCAGCTACTTTATGACCTTTTCTAAAAATATGATTGTTTATTTCTTCGCTTGCTCCATCTAAAACAGAAAATTTTGTATCACTATTTTTTGCTAAACGGTGCGCCTGTAAAACCAATTGTTTTTGAGAGAGCGCAGTGTTCATTTTCTCTAAAAAGCCTGGTTCAATAATATTATCAATATCTAAAATTACAGCATAATCGTATGGCTTATCTCCCATTACATCGAGAGCGGCATTTAACGATTTGCCCTTAGTACTGTTTTCAAATTGAACCGGAACCACATGTATCCGCTTTGTTTTGAGTTCAAGAATGGTTTCAGGTTTTAAAGAATCTGCAATAACTACCACATCAAATTTATCCTCAGGATAATCTTGCAGCAAAGTTTCGCTGGCAGTATGTAAAATTACTTCATCGCCTTTGTATGCTGGAATAAAAATACAGAATCTAAGTTTTTCCTCAATAATAGGATAATTTTCTTTAGAGTAGAATAAACCCAACACTGCATAAAACAGCATGTAAGCCACATTAAAGGCTAAGATAAACCATAATATCGCGAAGGCATATTCCATAAAATGTCTATTTTATTATTAAACCAGTATTCGAATAAATATTAAAGTGAGTTAAATTCCAACATGCGCCCTTAACAAACGATTGAAGCAATTTATATTCCCCTTGCAATATAAATTTTAAAACTCCTTTTGGAAATGCAATTAAATAAAAAAATAACAAGGCAAATATTTTCTGTATTCCTGAGGTATTTCGGCGAGTAAAAATAACTCGATTTCGAGTTAAATAATAGATTTTCATAGGGCTATCCTTGCCAACAGACATGCTCTCTTTATGGTAAACTTTTGATGCACCACAATACCAAATTTCAAAACCAGCTCTTTTTACACGCTCACAAAAATCAGTTTCTTCATAATACAAGAAGAAAAGTTCTGCCATCAAGCCAATTTTTTCTACTACTGCGCGACTAATTAACATAGCTGCACCGTGAGCTAATTCTGTTTTGTACGACCTTGAAAAAGCCTCTGAATCTTTTTCTTTATGCCCGATAGCAAACCCCCGACCCGAATATGGATTGATCCCTTTACTGCCTGCAAACTGCAACAAGCTAGGTTCAGCATAATAAACGAGTTTAGAAGAACACAATCCAATTTTTTTATTAGACTCCATCAAGCCTACCAATGGTTCCAAAAATCCAGGTTCAACTTCAGTATCATTATTTAGTAGAAAATAATACGAACCCTTTGCTTGCTGAATGGCAAGATTGTTCCCACCTGCGAAACCTAGATTCTCCTTACTCTCAATAAAAATCACCTCAGGAAACTCTGTTTTTAGAGGAGTAATAGATTCTGTACTGGCATTATCTACCACAAAAACCTCGATGTTAGGATAACTAATAGCTCGCAGAGAATTAAGAAAATCTCGTGTAAAAACTAAGCCATTATAATTTACAGTTATTATACTTACTAAGGGTAGCATATTTTGGATTAAGTTGATTCTGGTAACGTTTCAGGTTCGTCGTATGATTCGGCAGTTGAAAGCATGGTCATAGAAATATACATTAATGCTCCAAGAGGAGCCTGACCAAACACTGGGTTACCGAAACTAGCGG
>JAKRSG010000107.1 GCA_022402405.1 Bacteroidia bacterium
TGTTGAGTAATTGTGAAACGCTTAAAAATTTCTTTATTATCAAGATAAAAAACAAGAGGCAATATCCTCATTAGTGAACCATTTCCATTGTCGGTTTCCTCAAATCCTCCGGCTAGTTCGGGCTTGCATCCCTCCAGAAGGCGTTTAATAGCGCTCTCAGTGGTTATGCCAACATCAAATACCTCGCCATGTGCTGTCCAATAATTTAGGGTCAACCAATTTTTAAAATTCTCGCCTATTTGAGTTAAACTAAAGCCATTAATAATAGCTTCTGTGAGGCAAAAGGTTAAAGAACTATCATCAGACCAAGTGCCCGCTGGCTGATTATAGGTTCCATTGCCAATCATGTCTGTAACCGGCTTTAATTTTAGGTTTTCTCTGCTTTCAAATTCAACAGGAACGCCCAAAGCATCACCTACAGCTAAGCCAAAAAGAGCTGATTTTATTTGGTAATGTTGTGTGAGTCGGATTTCGTTTTTATTCATAATTTTGTTTGGCATATTAATTTAGTTTCAAGTGCAGTTTTAGCCAATTTTGCAAGGTTGTTTTATCTGTTGATCCTCTTCTAATTGCATATCCGCTTGGACTCCATGGTGAATTACTTTTCTTTTCATTATTTTAGATTATTTTGTTGCAATTGGCGTCAAAATTGGACCTCTTTATGTCAAGTATAATAAATTTATTTTGAAGAAATGTTATTATTAAATAAAAGTATAGTCTTAAACTAGGGTTTGGTTATTATTCTTTCACAGATATAGTTTTTAATTAGTAAAATATGTTTACCTATTTAGTGCCTTGCTTTGGATGAATTTTTAGAAAATGGGGATTAATAATCTCTACAATCATGACTTCGTTTAATTTGTAATTACTTTGAAGCCATTCTTTCATTTTAAGACCTCCATAAATTCTAGGTGTTTTGTTTAGGTTGGAGGTTCTATCAATTCTTGTTGTAATTATATTTTTTTCATCATTTCCTAATTGCAGTTTAATTGCTTCGTTGTTTGCTCCAATTAATTCATTATACATTATTCTTATGTTAAAAAAGCTTTGACTATGATAGGTTTTTCCTATTTTTATTTCTAATCGTACATTCATATTAGTTTTAATTTTCATTATTTTTGTGTTTAAGATCTATCGAATCACAACGAAATTCGGATATTTCTTTTGTTGTGATTTAGGCTGTTATTAATTTAAAATAAAAAGTGATTTAACATTATCAGGTCCTTGGTTTTATTTTAAATAGTATAGTTTTTAGATTATTTTAGTATTTAATTATTCTTATAGTTTGCTTGAGCGTGTCGTCAATTAACAATGTATAAAGTCCAGAATATAAGCCTGTTAATTTAATATTTGTATTTAGTTCATTAAGAGTCCCTGTCAAAACTATTCGTCCAGTATTATCACTTATTGAATATTTGGTATTGTTTATTAAATTATTCGATTTTATGGTAAGTTCATTTTGAGCAGGGTTAGGAAATACCTGAATTAAATAAACATGTTGTTTCTCAATTAAACCCACATTTTCTGTTACATTTAATAAGGCGATATTTGATGTATCTTTGCAGGCTCCTTTAGATACAATACACCTGAATATTTGATTGTTATTTGCCAAGTTGGCATTGGAAATTATTAGTGTATCATTTTGTGTACCGCTATATTGACCTGCATTATTCAGATTTTGAAATCCTAAACCAATGTCGGTTTGCCAAATATAATTTGCCGAAGAGTCATTTGTACCTATAATGAATTTTGCATTTGTATTTGCTTTTATTGTTTGGTTAATAGGGTGTATATTAATTTCAAGCATACACCCTTTATAAAGATTTGATATTTCAGTTTCTGTTAAAGCTCGATTCCAAATTCCTATATCATCAAGGCTACCTTTAAAATATGAATTCCAAGCTAAATGAGCACCTATGTAAATATCATTATTAGATCCACTCATTGTATGATTTTCAATAATTGAACTCACTAAGATTCCATTCATAAATATTTTATAATTATTTGAATCCTTAACAAATACAAAATGTTGCCATGTATTTATCGAAATTATTGGTGAAATAGCTGGAATGTAATTTTCATGAAATGCATCATCTGCAAAAAAGTAGCATTTACCATCAATTTGAATTCTCGCTGTTGCCCAGTCATTTCCATTGTTTTGATGTCTTTTAGAAATTATTGGATAGACATTAAATATGCTGCTACTATTGGGCCAATCAATTAACTTTATCCAAACCGACTGAGTAAATCTGATTGGTGGATTACTTAATTTTGTTGGATTTCCGATATTTATATAATCATTTACTCCGTCAAAATTATATGCCTTATTTGGTTGTCCAAATCTATCATTTGATAGTGTTGGGCCGTTTACTATTCCATTATTCATATTACTGCTCTCATCAGCTGCATTTCCATTAAATGGATACCAACCTACAAGTTCATTGATAGGAACATAGGAAGGTACTGATTGGCCAAAAGTAAAGTTTGTCAAAACTATTGCAAACATTGCCAATAGAGATTTTAATTTTATTATCATATTTTCTTTATTAAGTTGTTGAGTTTGGATTTTACGATATTTAACAAGCGTTCGTAAATTTAGCAAACTAGATTTTGACTTGTTCAGTTGCAAACTACTCTATTGTTATGGTTATAATTGGAATAATTGGGTTGCAATTCGTTATGATACCGGTTACATTAATTGATAATCATGGATTTAATTAAATTCATGAATGGTTGAATTGCAACTAATCAGGTTTATTTTTTTATTAAATAAATGAACTTACGTTTATCAAATTGGTCCTTTCTTCTTTGAATTAAGCCTGGATTTGATTTTTCAATTTCATTTAAAATTCTTGAACGCTTTAATTTTTTGCTATCAAATTCCATGTGGTCTATGCCCAAAATAAAATCAAGTTCATCAATGTCTATTGAATTTTTATTTGAAGCTAGAATTTTTTCTGAGTAAGGATTTTTAATTCCTGTCCAATTTTTTGCTGGATTTTGGTTTAGGATTTTGAACTTCTTTATCAGAAAATATATGCCAAAAATTAATAAAATTATGATTAGAATTCCAATAAAGATTTTTGTTCTCTTATTCTGGTACCAGCTTGGATTTAGCACGAATTTAATTTTATTTATAGCATGTGAATCCCAGAGTTGGTCTAAGTTTATGCTTTGATTGGTTTTTAATGTTGTTGAAACATAATTTTCAAAGTGAATTATGTTTTTGTCTATGTCATATTTAAATAGTATATCCATATTAAATCTCAACTCCTCGCGCGGAACCAAAATGAATTCAGCTGTTTTATTTTTAAAAATAATTACAGAGTTTAATAATACTGCCAACGTGTAATCTTGAGTATATATTCTGTGAAAAATTATAGGTGTATGGAGATTAATGTTTTCATATTTTTCCCAAACCTTTGTCTCTAAATCTAACTTATAGATGTTGTTATCTAAAATATCTTCCTCTGCATCGTTACCATTTTTAGAATTGAAAAAGGAGAATATATTGTTGCCTTGTTTTAAACAAATTCCTCTTATAAAGTTTGGTTTTTCGCCTTTAGTTGCTGTTATGCCCCATTCTCTAGTTTTAAAGTTAAATACCTCTATATTATTATTAGTATTGAATAAGCCATATCCGCCTATTAAGTGAATTTTATTATTATAGGTAAAAAGAAATCTATCAAAATTTCCACCATGGAATACTGACTTGTCTAACCGTATTATGCTATCGTTTTTAAGTTTAAACAAATAATGGTAGCCGTTAATAATAAAGAATGTATCTTGCCCTATTGAACAAAATGAATTTGCTCCTAAATTAAGGAACGTGTTCTTAACTGCATTGCTATCAAAAGATTGTGAAAGTGTTTTATTAATTAAATTCTCTTGTTTTGGACTAAGAGTTTGAGAATAAACAATATTAAGTTTAAGTAAAATTAGTAGCGTGAGATAATGTTTCATAAAGTTACATTTAGTCAAATATATTTATTTTTTAACAAACTAAATGCTCTAATTTCAATAACAATACCCACAACTCCGCTTACCCATTCTAATAGCTTCTTGAAGGGATATTTGTCTTGTTCCTTTGCTGCATTTGGATAAGCCTTGGCACATTTTGTTGTGGTAGGTTTTGGAGCTATTACTTTTGCAGATATATACGTTTCCGGGTTGTATGGGTGCAAGTAATTCTAAAGTTCCTCTTTTTCTAAATAACCAAGGGGCCATCGGATTATTAAGACTCCAAATGTTAAGTCTTTTGGAGCGGGCCTCTAGTTCTAGTTTGGCCAATGTTTGATTGTTGCTATATTTAGTATAGTGCCAGGCTAAACCTTGAGCTATTAATGCTTCGTTTAAGCTTGCCCCGTTTACAAAAACGTTGGCAATATATCTTCCGTATTTGTCTGTGTTTAGTATGTGTGCTTGAACTAATTGTTTTGCACAAAATTGATAGGTAAAAGTAGTAGCCTTCTTGCTAAAGTCTTGTCCTTTTTCCGGGCAATCAATTCCATTTAATCTTATGATATATTGTGTTTTGTTTTGGCTTAATAGTGTAAATGTATCCCCATCACCAATAGCTATTAGTTTGCCTTCAATGGTTTTTGTCTGGCCCAAGCCTAGAATTGGCAGAAGCAATACAAGTATCTTTATTATCTTAAGTTTCATGTTTTGGTTCAGTCCGAAAATGCTAAGCTAATTTTTTGATTAAGTTATTATGCTGGAATGCGTTTATCAATCATCCTAAACCATAGTGGGGGAATGGCGGCAATAATAAACATGCCGGCGTAGCCGCTGGGTAATTCTGGACTGTTTGGATGGCTATCTAAGGTATGGTAGGGTTTGGCGGCATGGAAATGATGATCTGCATGTCGGCTCAAGTCTATTAATAAAAACCTGCTTATTGGCGAATCGCTTTGCCAGCTGTGGAGCTCTGTAACCCTTTCGTTTTCCTCTCTGCTTAGTCCGTAATGTTCTATATAGTTAACATATTCTAAAAGAAAATTGGCAACCAAACAATGTAATACAAATGCTAATAGGGCTGTTGGTCCGAACCAAAATATGATGCAAGTGTCTAATAGAAGATGAAAAATTATTTGTCTAATTATATAGTGGTTTAAGGGCCAATAGATTTTGTTTTTTGTCTTTAAGCGTTCGCTTTCGAGTTTCCAGGCGTTGCTTATTTGTCCGATTCCACTTCTTAAAAAAAAAGCATATAGATTTTCTCCCTTTTGAGCTGAGGCTGTATCTTTTGCTGTGCCAACCCACTTATGATGTACGCGAAGATGTTCTACATAAAAGTAAAAGTTGCCTACTGTAAAAAGTAGCCATTTGCCCAGGAATTGTTTGAAGGTTGACTTGCGATGAATAAATTCATGAGCTACAACAATGGCAGCCGAGCCAGAGTTTATGCCCATACTTATGGCTGAAATCCAAATCCATTGTTCTATTAGTATTTGTTGCTGTATGCCATAAAAGAAACTGCCAATGCAAATGAGTTGGGCTGGTATGTGTAAATATATGATTATACTTGGAATTTGATCTTTATTTTGGCTCGACTGATTATTCTTATTTGGTGGGATTATCCATTCGAGGGCAGCAAGGATTCCCATAGATAAAACTAGATTTAATGCCGAAAGTATTCCACCAGAAATATTTCCGACAGTTACCGCCAAAGCGGGTAATAGACTAAATAAGTATGTAATATTTCTTTTCAAATTGAATTTATTGGTTAAATCAAAAGTAAAAAATTATCTGTATATTTTTCATAAAAAGGCGTCCTGTTTTGGGATTTTTGCTTGTTTTTTGACCCTAAGTTTAGTTAAACTGAGTCTCTATTTTTTTTAGTTTATATAAAAAAAGTAAACGGGTATAATTAAAGTGGAAATTTATCTTTTGGTTTTTTATTATAGTATTATCTATTTGTTTTCATTTAATAATTATTAAGTTGATTATGTGATATTTAGATAGATTAATTATCTATTTTTATTTTAAAAATATTTTAATGCTTTTAAGGATGATTAGTTCATTTTTCTTCCAATTTTTGCCATACAATTCAGGATTATTTATGCCTTACTGACACCTAGTTTTTCCTATTTTGATGCTGATATTTCATTTTGAAATTTGCTCAAAGGCTTATGAACGCTCATGGTGCAGGAAAAATCTTTATTTATTATTATTTGAAATCTAATATTTTCCCATTTTGAGCTTTGTTCCAATATTGAGCCTATTGCGGCTTATTCTTAAGCATTTGATTATTAATTATTTATGGGTTTTGTTGTTTTATGTGGCATTATTTTGTTTGGTTGGAGGGAAATTAATAAATAATGAAAAACGTAAAACTTATTATTTCTGCCGCTTTATTATGGCAGTTTGGATTAACAAGTTGTAAAAAGCTTGAAGTAGAAAAGAAGGAGAACTCCAACTCTACTGAGATTAAAAAATTTACTGAGATAAAAACCAGCAAAGAATTTACTTGGTCGACAAACAAAACAATAGCAATTGATTTCCCTGCCAGAGCAAATGATGCAAGAGTTGCTGTTTTAAAAGTAACTGACGCCAATGGAGTGGTGTATTTTAAGAAGCTACAAAAAGCAAACGAGAAATTTACTGGTAGTATTCAGGTACCAAGCCATGTAAAAACTCTAAGCTATGTATATGGCGGAATTAAGAAAGAATTTAGCACGAATAATCCTTCTTTAACAATTGATTTAAAATAAAACAGAATACAACAAATATAAGATGAAAAAAATAATTGGATTAACCTTTTTATGGTTATTAATAAGCCTAAACACCTTTGCATCTGTGCCAACAGTGGCACCTAGCAATGCAGTATTTTCTAATATTACAAGTACATCAATGAGATTAACTTGGACAAGTGGTAACGGTAATAGAAGAATTATTATAGCAAGTAAAGATGCAGCACCTAGTGCTGTGCTTACTATTTCTGATTATGCGATTACAGGTACTGGAAATTTTGCATCAGCTACTACTTTAGGAAATGGAAAAGTAGTTTACAATTCAAGTGGTTCCGCTGTGAATTTATCAAACTTAGATATTGGTTCTTTGTATTATTTTCATATTTATGAGTATAATCTAATTAGTGGAGTTTACTATGTTAATACAGTTAACCCAAGTGCCATACGATTAAGTGCAAGCCAAGAAACAGCTCCTCTTACACCAACAATTGCACCAAGTAATCCTGTTTTTACAGATGTTACTCCAACCTCAATGAGATTGGCTTGGACAAATGGTAACGGTAGTAGAAGATTAGTAATTGCTAGTCAAGATGCTGTGCCGAATACAATTCCGACTTTAGCTCATTTCAGCGCTACTCCAGACTGGAGTTATGGTAATGGTCCTGCCATTGGTAATGGATATATTGTAGCAAATACTACAGGAAATGCTGCAGTTGTTACAAATTTGTGGAATGGAATTCCAGGTACCACAGTCTATTATTTTCATGTATACGAGTACAATATAATTAATAGTGTTTATTATATTAACACAGCTAATCCAACATCAGTTAGGATGTCTGCAAGCAATTCACCATTACCTTGGACTCCAACTATTGCACCATCAAACCCAGTATTTACTAATATTTCCTATCAGTCTATGACCGTAAGTTGGACACCTGGAAATGGTACAAGAAGATTAGTGATAGCTAGTAAAGATAATGCGCCAAGTGTTATACCTGATTATTTTGATTTTGGTAAAACAGCTAATAGTTCTTATGGCAATGGTACTGCCATTGGCAACGGATTTATTGTTTATAATGGCTCACAGAATTCTTTTAATCTTACAAATTTGAATGCCTCCTCGCAATATTATTTTCATGTATATGAATTTAACATAATAAACAATGAATATTCATATGATACTGATTTAAGATTAGCTGCAAATACCTCAACAATAGCCTTAGCTGCACCAACTGTTATAACATCTGGACCAATAACATATTATCATGATTATTTACCATCAACAGATTTAATAAATTATTTAGGTGGAAAAGGAAACGGAAATGGTAGAATGGTGGTTACAAGACTTAGCACTGATCCAATTTCTGTGCCGACCAATAATACCATTTATCATGCTTTTAATCCGAACACTACCCCTGCCTTAAACTGGAATGTGGGTAATAGTGTTGTTAGAAATATTTTGGATATTAATGGCACCTATTACAGATTATCAAACCTTTTAGCAGGTACAAATTATTGTGTAGATGTATTCGAATTTAATGGAGATATTGCTGCGGGCACTGCTGTATTTAACACAACTCCATTTACCTACTGCTTAAAAACTCCTCAAGCATTCTCCCCTGTAAGCGGTGCGACTAATCCTGTTTTTTCTGACATTACTACAAATAGCATGAAATTTACTTGGACAAATGGCAGTGGAAATAGGAGAATGGTAATAGCTAGAAAAGATTCATTACCACGAGCAATAAATTCGACAGATTTTTATTCAGAAACCTACTCAAGATCATATATCGCTAATGCTGCTTACGGATTAGGTTCGAGTTTGGGTGAAGGATTTGTGGTTTATATTGGAACAGAAAACAGTGTTTCATTAACTAATCTAGATCCAAGTGGAAATTATTTTTTCCATGTATATGAAATGAATGAATATTATTGGGAAATAATAAGAACTTATTACGCCGTTAATAACAGATTAGGTGCAAATGCTACTGCAGCAGCAATTGTATTAACACCAACTGTAGGTTCAAGTAATATTAGCTTTACGAGTGTTACATCTAATTCGTTAACATTAAATTGGACAAAGGGAAATGGCACAAATAGAATTGTGATTGCCAGAAAAGGCTCTGCACCGGATGCAGATCCAAGCAATGGACAATCTTATGCTGCGAATGGAGCCTTTGGTTCAGGCAGTGCTTTAGGGAATGGTTTTGTAGTGTATAATGGAGATGGAAATACTGCGAATATTACAAATTTAGAAGCAGGTACTGAGTATTTCTTTACCATAATAGAATACAACTCAGGTACTGGTGCAATAAATTATGCTAGTGGTTTAAAGATAGGTTCTAACTGGAGTACCTCTCAGCCTGATGCTGATGCAGATGGTGTTGCTGATGCAGACGATGAATATCCTCAAGATGCTTACAAGGCATTCAATACAAATTATCCTGCAACCGGTTTTGGCACCTTGATGTTCGAAGACTTGTGGCCAGGTAAGGGCGATTACGATTTCAATGATTTAGTATTAAACTACAGATATAATGTTGTTAGTAATGCAGCTGGAAATGTGGTAGAAGTTAAGTATACTTTTGTAACTAGAGCTATTGGTGGTTCATTACATAATGGATTTGCTTTCCAATTAGATGGAATTCCAGCTAATAGAATTGCAGCTGTAACAGGCGCTAAAACTAATGGAATTGCATATGCAACTTTTAATAATAATGGTACAGAGGCTAATCAGACATTTGCTAATATCATTGTGTTTAAAAATGCTTACGAGCTATTACAACATACTGGTGGATATAGTTTTGTAAATGTTGATCCACAAGCTCCAAACGTTGGAACAGATACAACAGTTATTACAGTGAAATTTTTAGTAGATGGAGTTTCTCCAACAGAAGAATTTACTGCCATCGAAGACTTTACACATGCAAAGTTTAATCCTTACATTGTTGTAGGACAAACCAGAGGAAAAGAGGTTCACTTGCCTAATCGTGCACCAAGTTCATTAGTAAATAGCGAATTGTTTGGAACCATGCAAGATAACAGTATTCCAGCTCAGGGTAGATACTATAAAACAGCTTCAGAATTGCCTTGGGCATTGGATATTACGGAGTCTATTCCATATACCACCGAGAAAACAGACTTTACAGAAGCTTTCCTAAAGTTTGGTGCTTGGGCAATAAGTAATGGAACAGCCTACACAGATTGGTATTTAGATTTACCAGAATATAGGAATAATTCAAAAATCTATTCAAAATAATACGTTTTCAATTTGTTTGTTGGGGCTGGGTTACGTAAGGTAACCTGGCCCTTTTTTTGTTTAATATTTGTCCCATTTTGAAATTTTTATCCTGAAAATTACTTGGTTCATATTAGTTTTTCAAATCCAGAATACCTGATTAGAACTAAAAAGCACCCTGCTATAAATATTATGGAAATAGAGATTAATAAATATTCTAAATAAAAATAGACTATTGGAAATTTTCATTTTATATAATTGATAATGAATATAATATGCTTAATTTAGCTACTATCTTTTTTTTAATTTGATTTAATAAACTTAGCCCAATTTTTTGCTTTTATCCACCTATTTTGGGCATAATTTGAGAATATTCGTTTGTTGTTTTATGTAGTTTGGGAAATGATTCTCATTTTGAGACTGTCGTATGAACCAGTATTTTCAAGGGATTATAGAAAGAACGATTATAATTAAGCTCAAAAACTCAAAATTTTCCCGTTTTGAAATTTAGTCCTGAAATGAAGATTTTAATAATTACAATTAAATCAAAGAAAATCAATTAATTAAATTCTTATACAGAGTAAATGGCATCATTTTGACATATACCGATTCACAAAAATTAAGAATTGATGAAAAACATAAAACTTTTATTAGCAGGATTGATTTTGGTTCAACTTGGACTAACTAGCTGCAAGAAGCTCGAACTTGAGAAAACTGAAAAAAATACTATTAGCGACCCAAAGAAATTTACTGAGATAAAAACCAGCAAAGAATTTACTTGGTCAACAAACAAAACAATAGCAATTGATTTCCCTGCCAGAGCAAATGATGCAAGAGTTGCTGTGCTAAAGGTAGTGGATGCTAGTGGCAATGTTTATTTTAAAAAGCTACAAAAAGCAAATGAAAAATTTGTTGGTAGTATCCAAGTTCCAAGTCATATGAAATCATTGATATACGTGTATGGTGGTATTCAAAAAGAGTTTAGCACCCAATCTCCGTCATTAACAATCACTTTATAATTAGTACAAAAATTAAAAATATGAAGAAATTATTATTTCTAAGCTTATTAATGTTATCTGTAAGTTTAAGTGCTTTTGCAGATGCATTCAGCACTCCATCAACGAATCTAAACTTTTCAAATATAACCAGTAGCTCTATTACGTTAAATTGGACAGCTGGTGGAGGGCAAACAAGAATTGTAATTGCACGAAAAGGCTCATTAGCTGCAGTAACAACAAGCGCTCCTCAATATAATACAACTTACACAGCTAATTCTAACTTCAATCTAGGTGCAGATTTAGCTTCTGGTAAAGTTGTTTATTATGGTTCGGGTTCAAGCGTTAATGTAACAGGTTTAGAGGCATCTAGTGCTTATTACTTCACAATAATTGAGGTTGATGTAACCGATTTAATTTTATATTATGCTTCAAATGAAGTAGACACCTGGAAACTTGATGGTAATGCAAGCACGGTATCAGCTTCTGCCGCTGCGCCAACTGTGGGAGCAAGCTCATTAAACTTTACATCGGTTACCACAAATTCACTAACCCTAAATTGGACAAATGGTAACGGAACGAATAGAATAGTTGTGGCAAGAAAAGGTTCAGCACCAAGTTCAAATCCAAATAACTATGAGTACTACTCTGGTAATTCTGCCTTTGGTTCAGGTAACGCTTTGGGTAATGGTTTTGTGGTATATAATGGCACCGGAAACTCGGTTAATGTTACAGGCTTAGAAGAAGCTAGCACATATTATTTTAATGTTATCGAGTATAATCAAATAGATGAAGAAATCATCCTATATGCAAACAGTTTAAAAACAACAGGTAATACTACCACAAGTTCATCAGAACCTACATCAGGTGATAGCGATGAAGATGGAGTATCAGATGAAGATGATGAGTATCCGCAAGATGCCTACAAAGCATTTAATACTCAATATCCAGCTGCAGGTTATGGAACTATTATGTTCGAAGATTTGTGGCCAGGTAAGGGCGATTACGATTTCAATGATTTAGTGTTAAACTACAGATATAATGTTGTTAGTAATGCAGCTGGAAATGTAGTAGAAGTTAAATATACATTTGTAACTAGAGCTATTGGTGGCGCGCTTCATAATGGTTTCGCTTTCCAATTAGATGGAATTCCAGCCAATAGAGTGCACTCAGTTAGCGGAACAAAAACAAATGGAATTACCTACGCAACTTTTAATGCAAATGGTACTGAAGCTAACCAAACATTTGCTAATATTATTGTATTTAAAGATGCATTTGATTTGTTACCTTTTACAAGTGGCTCAGCGTTTATAAACGTAGAGATGCAAGCATCAAATGTTGGTACAGATACAACTGAAGTTACTGTTAAGTTCCTAGAAAATGGAGTTTCTCCAGTTGAAGAATTCACATCTATTTCAGATTTTACTCATATTAAATTTAATCCGTACATAATTGTAGAAAAGAACAGAGGTCATGAAATTCATTTAGCAAATCGTGTACCTAGCTCTTTAATGAATACTGAATTCTTTGGTAAAGATGAGGACAGAAGTATCCCATCACAAGGAATATATTACAGAACAGAAAATGGTTTACCTTGGGCTTTAGATATTACAGAATCTATTCCTTATGCTACAGAGAAAACAGACTTTACAGAAGCTTTCTTAAAGTTTGGAGCTTGGGCAGCTAGTAATGGAACAGCTTACACAGATTGGTATTTAGATCTTACAGATTATAGAGATAGTTCTAAAATCTATACAAAATAATAATTTTTCAGTTTGTTTGTTGAGGCCGGGTTTCATTATGAAACCTGGCCTTTTTTTTAACCTTCCATAGCTCTGTAAAGAAAATTATTTAAAGGTAGCATGCCTGCAAATACTTCTATCAGCTTTTTATCAAAATCTGGTTTTAATAATTCTTTGTCGCTTAGTTTATATTCGGCAATAAAACTTTTGTGCTTAAGGTAAGCTAACATAGGGTTTTCTGCTTCATAACCTTTAGGTGGACGTTGAAGTGTTTCCCCGCTTAATTTGCCAAAAAGGGCTTTAAATTTTTTGTTCTCTACTATTCCTAAAAACTCATCGGCGTTATAATCTATTTCCTGACGAATAGCAGCAAGTTTCGCGGGCATAGGCATATAAGAGCCACCAGCCAAAAAGCTTGCTCCTGGCTGTACATGCAAATAATAGCCGCAAAAATCATCGCGTTTGCCTCCCTTACTTAGGCTCAATCCAAAGTTTGTTTTATAAGGAGATTTATCTTTGCTGAACCTGATATCTCGGTTAATTCTAAATATACATTGTTTGGGCTCAAGCGAAGCAATTTCTTTATCAAATTTACCTACTTCTTTAATGGCATCTGCTGCAAACTGAAGCCATTCTTTTCTGAGATTTTCGTATGTTTTTCTATTGTCATCAAACCATTCTTTGTGGTTGTTTTCTGATAAATCTTTAAGAAACGAAAGCAATAATTTAAAATTCATATAGTTATAGATTGTACCTCCAATTAGTTTGAAAATATATAACCCAATCCTATGAAGAAGGTTCTATATTTACCTTTTACATATTGTTCTTGATAGCCAACTCCCAATTCAAAGTTTTTATAATTGCCAGATACTTCTGCACATATTCCTCCAGAAAATCTATCATATAAATTGGGGTTGCTAATATTTATCGATGAGAAATTATATTCATTAATTAAATTTCCGTTGACATCAAATTCTTTCCTATGACTCTCACCTTTAATTTTAGAAAACACCTGAACATCTATTAATGCACCAATTTTTCCATGATATGTAATGTTATTATGCTGCTTTTTATAGCCAATACTCATAGGAATTTGTAAAATATTAGTGGTAAAATTAGTTTTCCCATTACTTCTCGAATAGCCTGTTAAAGATGAGTTTGTGGCAATACTATTTAGAATATATCCTTTTTGCATTAAATTTAGTCCAGGCTCTATGTATACGTTGCCTTTAATAGTAAACTGCGTTAGAAATCCAAGCCAAAATCCAGGTTTATAATCTTGGTTCAGCTCGAGTGATGATGTGGGATTTACCATGACATTTGATGACAAGTTAAAGGTATTGTTTTTAGTAAAAGTTGCACCTGCTTTTATTCCAAATATTTGCCCATTACTCTCTGGTATAATCGCTAAAAATCCTATTAACAACATCACCAGATATAGTTTTATTCTTGGATTATTATATTTCATCTAATTATTTAATTGCTGAGCCCCATTAATAATTTCATCAACCACTTGTGGGTCTAGAAGGGTAGAAGTATCGCCAATATTGGTGGTTTCTCCTTCAGCAATTTTTCTCAAAATTCTTCGCATTATTTTACCACTTCTTGTCTTAGGCAAGCCTGTTACAAATTGTATTTTATCTGGCTTGGCAATCGGACCAATAATCCTACTTACTGTTTGTAGTAAATCTTGCTTTGTTAAGTTTTCATCGTGGTGCGAGCCTTCATAAATCACGTAAGCATAAATTCCCTGTCCCTTAATATCGTGCGGATAACCTACCACCGCACTTTCTACCACTCCACTATGCATATTAATGGCATTCTCTACCTCAGCCGTTCCTATTCTATGTCCACTAACATTTAAAACATCATCTACTCTTCCCGTAATGCGATAATTTCCATCCGCATCTCTAAGGCAGCCATCACCTGTGAAATACATATTTGGGTAGGCAGCAAAGTAATTAGTTCTGCAACGTTCGTGATCTCCATAGGTAGTTCTAATAGTGCTTGGCCACGCCATTTTTATACACAAATTTCCGCTAACGTCATTCCCTTCTAACTCTTTGCCATTCTCATCTAATAAAACAGGTAAAACTCCTGGCAAAGGTAAAGTTGCATGAGCAGGCTTTTGCGGCGTAACACCTGCCAAATTGGATATCATAATACCTCCCGTTTCGGTTTGCCACCACGTATCTACTATCGGGCAATTTCCTTTTCCAATATTCTGGCTGAACCAATGCCACGCCTCTTCATTTATTGGTTCACCCACAGAACCTAATACCTTGAGAGAACTTAAATCTTTGTTTTTAATATAATCCAATCCAAATCCCATCAAACTTCTTATAGCAGTGGGTGCTGTGTAAAGAATATTTACCTGATGTTTGTCTACTATTTCCCAGAATCTGCCTGCATCTGGAAAGGTAGGTATGCCCTCAAACATAAGCGACGTGGCACCTGCACTTAATGGTCCGTATAGAATGTAACTATGCCCGGTAATCCATCCAATGTCTGCTGTACAAAAGTGTACCTGACCTAACTGATATTGAAATACATTTACAAATGTATAATGTGTCCAGAGCATATAACCTGCCACGCTATGTACAACGCCTTTTGGTTTGCCTGTAGAGCCCGAAGTATAGAGAATAAATAGAGGGTCTTCAGCGTCCATTGGTTCAGCCGGAAATGAAACAATACCATTTTTTTCTACTTGATGTTCGGCATGTTCCATCTCATCTTCCCACCAAACATCTCTTCCTTTTAGCATAGATACGGGCGTGCGCGTACGAGTGTACACCACCACCTTTTTTACTACTTTATTTCCTATAAGTGCATCGTCGATAACACTCTTAAGTGGTATGTTTTTGGCTCCTCTTTCGGCTCCATCACAGGTAATGATGTATTCTGCTTGTGCATCTTCTAATCTATCTGCAATACTTTGTGCCGAGAAGCCTCCAAATATTACCGAGTGGATGGCACCAATTCTTGCACATCCTAAAACGGCATAAGCCAATTCTGGCACCATGCCCATATAAATACATACTCTATCACCTTTTTTTACACCGAGGTTTTTGAGCATTTGTGCTACTTGGCAAACTCTTTTGTGTAATCTGTTATAGGTTACTATTCGTATTCTATCTTCTGGATTATTAGGTTCCCATATGATTGCGGGTTCTTCACCACGTGTTGCTAAATGCCTATCAATTAAATTTTCTGTTATATTTAATTTAGCACCTGCAAACCACTCAATTTTAGGTTCAGTAAAATTATAATTTAATACCTTATCCCACTTCTTTTGCCAAACAAAATGCTCGGCAATTTCTCCCCAAAATTCCTCAGGGTTTTCTATACTTTTTTGATAATCTTGATGGTATTGATTTAAACTTTTAATTTGGTAAGGATATGACATATCAATTTCTATTTTATGACGAATGTAATGATTTTGTAAGAAAAGTTTTGGTTATTTTTGCAGCTATAAATCAATAAAAAATGAGCCAATTAAGCAAATTAGATTACAAAAACTACTTTGAAAATGGAGTTAGCTTCCAAACGTATTTAGAAAAAATGAATGAAGAAGCAGAACAGAAGGCAACAGAAGGATTATTGGCGTATGTGCCAATGAACTTACAAAGAGTTAATAGAATTCTTAAAACCTACACAGCATCAGAACAACTATTAAAAAGTCTGAGTGAAATAAATCACCCAATTCATTGGTTAGTTATTACCGAAAATTGGTGTGGTGATGCCGCTCAAATTATACCTGTAATCCAAAAAATTGCTGAACTTTCTGAAGGTAAAATTCAACTAAAACTCGTTTACCGCGATCAAAATTTACCTTTAATGGATGCACATCTAACGGGTAATAGCAGGTCTATTCCTAAATTGATTCAACTTGATGCCCATTTTAACCTAAATGCTGTTTGGGGTCCTCGTCCAAATGAAGCACAAGAACTTGTTTTGGCCCTCAAGAAAAATCCTGCTACAGCAGATAAGTATTCTGAGGAATTGCATAAATGGTATGCTCAAAACAAACAAGCTTTTATAGAGAGAGATCTTATTAAAGCAATTCAAAAAGGCTCTGCTATTTGTGCAGATTGCATGATTTAAGAAGATATTTTAGACCCGTTAAATTAGACAAATTTCTGACAAACGATTTAAGATCTTATTTGTACAAAACGAGTCTTAAATTGTTTGTCGCTTTTTTTATTGGCCTTAAAATAAGGTCAATAAAATTTTGGAGCTACTTGTGTTAAACTAAGTACCTGCAAACTTGTACATAGTGTTGAAAATATTAAGCAACACATGAAAAAACTAAAATTTTTAGCCATTGCTGTAGTAGCTACATCAATGTTGTTTGTTTCTTGTAAAGAAGACGACAAAACCGAAACACCTACACCAACTACACCAACCCAAAAGACCATAGCAGGTATTGCTAGTGGCGACACAACTTTTTCTATCTTAGTAGCAGCTTTAACTAAGGCTGATTTAGTGGCTACACTAAACGGAACAGGAAACTTCACGGTATTTGCACCTACCAACTCTGCATTCAGAAAGTATGGAATTACTGAGCAAGTTATTGCAGCTATATCAGATGCCGATGAAATTGAAGAACTAAAAGGAACGTTATTATACCATGTTTTGGGTTCTGAAGTAAAAGCTGCCCAATTAACAAATGCTTATGTTCCTACATTGTTTACTGTAGGTGGTAATGGAGTTTCATTACAAGTGAACATAGCACCTGTTAAATTAAACGCTACCGTTAATGTAACTACTGCAGATGTAGATGCTAGCAATGGTGTAGTACATATCATTGATGATGTTTTATTCCCACCTACCGTTGTAGATATTGCAGCAAACAACCCATTGTTTACATCATTAGTTGCTGCTGTAACAAAAGCAGAATTAGTTGAAACACTAAGCGAGACAGAAAATTTAACGGTATTTGCGCCAGTTAACCAAGCTTTCACTGATATTAACTTCGACCTAGAAGCAACAAGCAAAGAAGCTTTAACTCCTATTTTAACTGCACACGTTTTAGGTAGCTCTGTAAGATCTGGTCAAATTATGAACGGTCAGAAAGCAACTACCTTAAATACTGCTGTTGAGTTAACATTTAATACCAGCTCCGGTGTAAAATTAAGCGGAGGCAAAACAACCGATGCTGAGGTAGTGGTAGCAGATATCCAAGCAGTAAACGGAGTGGTTCATGTTATCAATAAAGTGATCGTACCATAGTTTTTATAGGTTCAACCATTTACAAAAAAAGAGGCTTAACAAATTTGTTAAGCCTCTTTTTTTTATTGGCGTATAAGACTAAAAAAACCTCTACAACAATAAGAGTAACCAAAAATACTGTCGTTATTTACGATGTTAAACACGTCTGCTCTAAATGAGGTTTTGTCTATGCTAATAAAATTACTATCATTTGTGTAATATGTTTCTTTAGTAAAATTTGCTAGAAACTTTTTCCCAACAATTTTGCTAAATAAGCCATTTCCAAGGTTAATATTTATTAATGTATCTTCCGTGTGTAATGTGTATTTTCCAAAAAGATTAGTCTTTAAATCATTATTTAAGTATTGATTAACAGAGTCACTGTAAAAGTGCAAAAATTGTGGATTTGAATGCGTATAAAATAGGCTGCCAAGACTATCTACAAAATACCCATTCATGCGCCAAGTTCCCTCTAAAGAAAATGGCTTTGGAGTTGATTCATCAGGTTTTTTACACGACAATATTATAATGAATAGGGCTAAAATATATAAGCCAATTGGGTATTTAATTTTCATTTTTTAGGCAAGTAAGAGATAAAAGTTATTCATTACAACCTTTGTTTCAAACTTTAAGAAAATATTAACAAAAGTATTTTGCCCTAACAAGCAAAATACTTTTGTTAAAACTAGTTATCAATTTACTTCCCGTCAGCAGGCAAGCCAATTAATGGGGTTTTTCCGTCGGTAATAATGGTTTTGGTATTTGGAGAGGTAGACAATGCTCTAAATGCATCGATTTGCTTAAACTTTAAGATAGTAGGGGTTAAACTTTTTTCAAGCATATCATTTGCTTTAGCATTAGCTTCGGCCTCAATTCTGATGGCATTAGCTCTACCTTGAGCTTCTAATTCTAAAATTTGTTTTACACCCTCTGCCGCAATTATTTTGGAGTTTTTATCGCCTTCGGCCTGAAGCACTTTTCTTTCTGCTTCTTTTCTCTCTCTATCTTTTAAAAATTCCATGCGCTGAGCATCTTGTTCTGCTTGTAATTTTTCTTCAATAGCTCTTGATAAACCTGGAGGCAAAACAATGGATTTAAGCAACACCGCCTCTATTACAAAACCTTTGCTTTCTAGCACCTCCATCATTCGTTCTTTAATTTTAATTTCGATAACAGCTCGTTTAGCACTGTGCATATCCTTTGCATCAAATTGCGAACATATATCTGCTGAAGCAGATCTAAATACTGGAAGTATTAGCACATTTTGATAATCTAATCCGGTATACTTTAAAATATTGTGAACTTCGTTCGTTTTAATCTTGTACAAAATAGAAATATCCGATTGAACCGTTAAACCTTCTCTCGATGGCAAGCCTGCGTTTATTTCTAAATTAATGGTATTAATCGGAATGTAAATCATGCGAGAGATAAAAGGGTTGTACACCCTAAAGCCAGAATGGTAAACATCCTTGTTTAGTTTACCTAAAGTTCTTTTTACAGCAACTTCGTCTTGCACAATGGTAGCGCATGAGCTCATAAATACAACTAATAAAGCTAATAAGCTTAATTTTTGAATAGTTTTCATGGTATTAAATTTTTAAAACCACAAAACAAAAATTTAAGCCTTTTAGTTTTGTTTTGAACCAAAAAATGCTGCAATTTTTATCATTATTTTTTAACGAGTAGCATTCACTTTTACAAGTGATTTATTATGCGCTATATATCCTCCTGTGGCACCAAATACGGGCATAAATGGATACATAATAATACCACAAGCAAAACCTATTGCTGTTCCTTTTAAGGTTTGTTTATAGGAACCTATGTATTCGCCGGTGTTTCCTGTTAAATATACTACATAAGAGGTTGCAGCGATAGAGCCAACACCTACACCAATTAGTGATCCTAATAAGAAATAAGATTCTGAATAACCTACATCAAAACTGCTTCCAATACCAGCACCAATTATTCCACCTACAACAGCCCCTCCATAACCAGCTAAAGAGCCCAATACAATTTGAACTACTCTATTAGATGTTGGCTTTTCTTCTGGAGTTTTATATTTCTCTAATTCACTTTTGTAAACTTGATTATTTGCTTGATTGTTGTTAGCACCAGTTATATCTGTTCTCTCTCTTCTTGGTTCTATCGTTAACTCATTAACTTTTGCAATTTCTGTAAGCTTTCGGTTCAACAATACAATATCTGCAATCTTTGTTAATTTAAACGTTATTGGATCTGTTAAATCTTCTCTATAACTCATCATAATAAGGCTATCATTATGTTGAATAAAAAAGCCATAAGTAAACAAGCCGTTTGTTGTTTGAACGCTGATAGAATCTCCTTTTAGAAGTTCTGAATATCTTATGTTTTGTTGAGCATTTAGATTATTGGAAGCAATAAATCCAATTGAAAGAATGATTAAACGAATAGTAGTCGACAGATTCATAGTTTAAAAATATATAAACAAATCTAATTTCTTTATCTCAAAATCCCATACCTAATAGATTAGGTTGAAAACATGAAGAGAAGAACTGATAATTTATTTTACCTTTTTTCTTGTTAAATTATAAGCAATTGTACCTCCTGTAGCGGCAATAATAGGGGCAAAAGGGTATACAATAACACCTGTTACAAATCCAATCATAGTTCCTGCAAATGTATATTGGAATGAACCTTTATATTTGATGGTATTTCCAATTCTGTATATTGTGTAACTGCTGGCGGCAACGCTGGTGAGTGCCCCGCCAACTATGCTGTAAAGTATTATTTCTAAATTGCTTCCACCAGTTGGATTAACCAAATAACCAACACCTGCACCTGCAAATAGTCCAACCACAAACCCAGCATAACCTACTGCAGAACCAGCTGCTACCTGACCAAATTTTCTTGCTGCGGTAACCTTATTTCTTTCATAATCTTCAATGCTATCTATTTCATCTTGTACTTTTGTTGTTTTTATGGGAGCACGATTTTGAGTACTATCTAAAGCTTGTATTTCGGGTTCTATTGCTGCTACCACTTCTCTTTTTAGCAAGGTAATTTCTGCAATCTTGCTAATCTTAAATTCTTTTGGCTCTAACAAGGTTCTTTGATAACTCAAAAATAATACAGAATCATTGTGCTTAACATAAAATCCATAGTTGAAGATGCCATTGGTAGTTTGTAAACTAACAGAATCTCCTACAAATAATTGTTCTGGCTTAATTGATTCTTGTGCTGTTATTTTGTTTGAACAAATAACCATTAGTCCAAACACCAAGAGTATTTTAAAAACATTCATACATGCGATTATCTATAAACCTGAGCAAATATTCTTTACAAAAAGGGTAAATTTTCCCTCAATTTTAGGATTATTTATTCGAATAACTCTCAATTAACTCTTTTGAGAAATTTTTATTCTTAAATTTAATGGATATATTCGGATTGCTTCCTTAATTTTTACTTAATTAAAATACTATGGTATCTGTTTTTAGACTATTACTTTTGTGTGGTGTATTTATTTTCGGTACTATTAGTGCCTTTGCAGCATCTAAATCCTATCAAATTCTGAGTGGATTTGTTGAAAATGCTGGGCAATTTAAAAACCAGAATCATGATAAAAATGATGAAATAAAGTTTCAATTGCGCACTCAAAATATGTTGGTTCAGCTTAAAAGAAATGGGTTTAACTACCAAATTAGAGGTAATAATGAATGGCAACGTATAGAGGTTTTATTTGAGGCTTGTAATTGGTCTGAACCTAAAGCAATGGAGCTATTGCCAGGCGAATTATTCTATAGTTCTAGTTATGATATTGGTCAAAAATATGCTGCTCATCAGTACCAAAAAGTGTATTACAAAAACCTATATGATGGTATTGATTTGGAATGTATAGCCAGTAAGCAAGAGGGAACTGATGTAGAATTTAAATACAATTTCATCATACATCCTGGGGCTAATCCAAAACAAATTCTGATGAAAATTAATGGAGCACCCAAAACTTGGGTAGATGAAAGTGGTAGTTTGTGCATGCAAACAATTTCTGGTGAAATAAAAGATAGAATGCCCATTAGCTATGAGTTGAATCAAAATGGGGATTTTCATAAGAAGGTAACTGCTATTTTCGAAGAAATAAATGATAATCAATTTGGCATTTTATTGGGTGAATACAACCCTAAAAATACCCTTGTAGTTGACCCTATTTTATGGGCTACTTATTTGGGTGGATTTAATTATGATGTATTAAGAAAGCTAGTAGTAGATACCTTGGGTAATAGTTATTGTATGGGACAAACATACTCTGTTAATTCTATTTCTACTACGGGCGCATATCAAACAAGTTTAAGTGGAAATACAGATGCTTTTATTACCAAGTTTTCTCCAACAGGTACCTTAATTTGGGCCACTTATTTTGGTGGTGCATATGATGAAGTAGGTTACGCCTTGGCTTTATCTAAAAAGCAAGAATTGATTATAGTTGGTTCTACTCGTTCTACCTCTGGAATAGCAAGTACTGGTGCTTATCAAACAATTATTGCTGGGGGAGGTGACGGATTTGTAGCTAAATTTAGTTCAAATGGATCTTTGATTTGGTCAACTTATTTGGGATGGTCGGGTAATGAATCTATTTTGAACGTGTGCGTAGATGAAAAGGATGATGATATAAATATCATTGGCAATAGTACTTCTGCATCAGTGGGTGTTTTTCCGGGTGTTTATGCAACTGCAAATATGGGTGTTCAAGATGTAGTTTTAGCAAAACTCTCTTCTTCTGGATTGGTAAAATGGGTGAGTTTGTTTGGTGGTGCACTAAATGATTTTGGTGTTAGTATCAAAACGGATAAATTGGGTAACTTATATTTTAATGGTTATACTTTTTCTACTACCGGACTTGCCACAAGTGGGGCTTGGCGGACGAATAATAGTGGCTCAACAATTGATGCTTTTATCAGTATTTTCGACTCTACTGGTCAATTGGTAAGAAGCACTTTTTACGGTGGTATTAGGCAGGATAATTTTACTGGTTTAGACCTAGATACTGCCGGAAATATTTATGCTGTTGGGTATACAAATTCTATGGATAGTATTTCTACACCAGGTTCTTTTCAGGAGAATTTTTACGGCATTCTTTCTTCATATGATATGATGCTCATAAAATTTAACTCGCAACTTAGGCCTATTTGGGGTACCTACATTGGAGGTAAGGGAAACGACTTTTTGTACGATGTTAGCGTAAGCAGAAATGGCTATATTGTTTGTGGTGGTAATACTAACAGCGATAGCCTTGCTACGCTTGATGCTAACCAAGTTTATCTTACTACCTTAAATTACCAAGCTGCTTATGTTGCAGTATTTAGTCCTGATGGAAATAGGCATTATGCAAGTTATTTTACCGGCAATACCGCTACTTACGTGCAATCTGTTGCCACTGATATGTACAACCAAATATATTTAACAGGTTCTACTAACTCTAGTGTATTTATTACCACCCCAGGTGCACACCAAACGAGTTATGGTGGTGCTACAGATGCATACTTACTTAAATTACAAATAAGTTATCCATCCGTTAATTTGCCTCTAAGTAATAATGTACTTTCCGCTTCTCAACAAACTTGTGGAGCCACTCAGCCTGGTATTATAAATGGTTCTTCACCTAGCGGGGGAAATGGTTCTTTTACCTATTTATGGCTGCACTCTACCACGGGGTCTACTGGCATATTCTCGCCCGCACCGGGTGTAAATACAGGAAAGGATTACCAACCTGGAACCGCCAATCCGCAAACTTGGTATAAGCGCTGGGTTTATTCTGGTACAGATAGCCTTGAGTCGAATGTGA
>JAKRSG010000108.1 GCA_022402405.1 Bacteroidia bacterium
ACTAATATCCTTATAGCGCAGCACAGTATGCTTTTGCGCTATTTCCACTTCGATGTAAAAATCGGCTGTCGGGTTATGATTAGACCAGCAATAATACTTTTGAGGCAAATTACTCGCCTGCAAGTTTTGGTTCAGCCCGCTAAAATACTCTGCTACTAAGGCTTGGTCTGAACCAAATAATACTTTCTGACAACAGACAAACAAGCGTGATTTTTCTTGCAATTTGTGCAGGTTGGAAGAAAAGCCTTCGCTATGAGCCTCGCCGATGAGCGTTAATATTCCGAGATTAGGCTTTAGGATATCTGCTAAGTTTAGCATTTCATTTGGCTCTGAAATTCCTGCTTCGAAGATACCGTAATTATGTTGGGCATGCATGTGCAGAACCGACAAAGGCACTCCTACTTGCGAATTATACGATTTGGGGTTTTTAACCAAAGCTAGGTGCGACTTTAACACATGCGCGAGCCATTCTTTAACGATGGTTTTTCCATTACTTCCGGTTATGGCTACGATAGGATACGTAAACTTATCTCTATGTAAAGTAGCCAAGGTTTGCAGAGCCTTTACTCCACTCTCAACGGCTAAGATATTGGCTCCAGCAAATAGGTTGATATTGATTTGTGATACCGCATGGTTCTCTACGATAAAGTTACGAACGCCCGCTTGGTAAACGCTTTCTAGGTAGGCATGACTATCGAGTCTGGCGCCCTTCATGGCAATAAAAACCGAGCCTGCGGCGCTACGCAATTTACGACTATCTATTACCACCACATCCCATAAAAAAGGAGTTCCGGCATCTTGAATTACCTGGGCATTTAATGCAGCTACTATGCTTTTCATTTGGGAGTAAATATATTTATTTTTTTGCGATAAACTGCCTAAACAATACAAAAGCAGAGATGGCTAAAAATACAGAGAGAATAAAAAAGGCCCAGACGATATCGCTGCTATCGGTAAAAAACGGCAATGAAAACAAGAAGATAAACAAAGTGCGCATAAGCACATTACTCATGTTAAAAATACTATTTACCCTGCCCATAATTTCGTTGGGTATATGCTGAAAAAAGTAGGTTAATCGCAGCACACGAATACCTGCATTGCTAAAACCTAAGAGCAAACAAAACACATAGATAATCCATACTTGTGCCGATATAAACGCCCAGAAAAACAGCACTGCCGCAAGAGCTGTTAAGAGAATAATGGCGTGTATGGTTTGGTTCGAACCGAATACCTTACCCACAAACATGCCCGCACCAAGGGCTCCGATGGCATAGATTAAATCTGCGCTGGCAAAAACAGAACCATCTTCGTGCAAATGTTTTTCTACATAAATGGGTAATAGCGAATGAATGCAAACCAACAAAGCGGCAAACACGGCGTAGGAGAATAGTCCGAAAATTAAGAGTGCATGATTCGCTTTAAGGTAGGTAAATCCGGTTTTTACCCGCTTTATAACCGAGCCTAATTCGGGGTTAAATTGGTGTACAGGTTTATACTTTATGCCTGCAATTAATGCGGTGGCTATAAAATACGTTACCGCATCGAGCATAAAGATTTCCCAGATATCCCACTTAGGAATATGCCAAGAAAACTGAAACGAGAATCCGGCTAACTTACCCGTATTTGGATCAACCCCATCTATTAACAAAGCCGCGAGAGCACCGCTGAGAATCGACGTTGATTGTCCGACTACCTCTATCCAAGAATTTACCCTTTGGTATTGATTAGGCTCAGTAATTTCGTGCGCAAACGCGTATAAAGTGGGGTAATGAATATTGTAATTTAGGAGGGTAATTCCGAATACGGCTATCACCAAAAAAGGATGAATATTTCCGTACATATAACCCATGGAAGCAATGGTAAATATAAGCGTTCCACAAATGAGATTGATGGCTAAGAAATTGCTTTTTCTGCTGTATTTATCTACCAAAGTGCCCGCATATAAACCAAAGAACAGCACTAATAAAGTTATAAATCCGTATGCCACCGTGAAGGTGCTACTTTGATTTTGTTTAGCAAAATACCAAGGAATAGCCAACATGCTTAAGCCCTGCGAAAAGCCTGAGATGGCATTGGCAGTAAACAATAAAAACAAGGCTTTTGAATTGGCAGATTTGGCCATGTTAGGATAGCTCCATGAGTTTAATTTGGTCTTGAATAATGTCTGATTCGTAGCCTCTTTGCAGGGCATATTGAAAAAGCTTTTGCTTGATGATAGCTGGGTGTTTCTGTTTTATTTTAGTCAGTTGCTTTTGCAAAACATCTTGTAAAGTCTGCACATAAACATCCTCATCAATTTCCTTCATGGCTAATTTTATGCAATAATCAGAAACCTGCCTGGCTTTGAGTTCTCGTTTTATTTTGGTTCGACCCCACTTCTTAACTCTAAACTTACCACCAGCGAAGGCGCAGGCGAAGCGCTCTTCGTTGAGGTAATTATTTTCTATAAGGAAGGCAATGACTTGATTGGCTTCATCGCCATAAATACCCCATTCTTGTAGCTTCTGGAGCATTTCTGTATGACACCTTTCTTGGTAAGCGCAGTAATGAGCGGCCTTTAGAATAGCCTCTTGTTGGGTATAATATTTCTTGGAGGCTTGCACACACTAGAGCGATTCGGCTACCACTTCTTTAACCTCTGGAACCATCTTGGTTAATAGTCCTTCGATACCTCTTTTTAACGTAACGGTAGAGCTCGG
>JAKRSG010000109.1 GCA_022402405.1 Bacteroidia bacterium
CTACAAGGTATAAGTAATGTTAATACTGTTGATGGGGTTACCTATACGGCTAATGCAAACTATAACTCAAGTAATCCATATCCAAGTTTCATAAGTGTAAGAAATTGGGGAACTTAGTTGAGTACTAGGGTTGTTTATAATGGCCAAGGTGATAGCACCATTGTATCGGGATTAAACAGCAATACAACCTATAATTTTATTTTGGTTGAATATAATACCTTAGGAAATGGCTCAGAAAACTACCAACAAAATGCTTGGGCAACAACATTCTTTACTACTGCTCCTTTAGTTTCATCACCTACCATGCCTGCATCTAATGTGAGAGCATTTGCAAGCACTCATAATCAAATTAGATTATCTTGGAATAATGGTAATGGAACTCAAAGAATAGTAGTGGCAAAAAAGGGTGCTCCAGTAAACTTTATTCCCTCTGTAAATGTAAATTATTCGCCTAACTCAAACTTTGGTGTTGGCACAAATTATAATGGTGGAAATTTTGTGGTATATAACGGAACTGCCAATTCAACACTTATAAACAATTTAGAGTCTTACACAGATTATCACTTTAGTGTATTTGAATATAATTCTGCTTATAACTATTACACGTATGTAAACGAAACGCGTTATTTACCTATTGGAGCTACCACAACTGGTACAACCAAGCCTGCTAATTGGCCAAGAGTTGCTGGTGGTAGCGGTACAGACGCTGCGGGTGGAGTTGCCACTGATGGTAATGGAAACGTATTTACTGCTGGTGCCGTAAAAGGTACAGATAGAACATATTTCGGAATAACTCCTATAAGCGGTAATAGCACTCAGGCGTTCTTAAGCAAACACACAAGCACTGGAGTATTACAGTGGGTAAATACCATCTCTGGAACAGGAGAAAATGCTGCCTCTACTGTTACTATTGACAATAGTGGAAATGCCTTTATCGTGGGTTCATTTAGAAATACTGCTTCCTTCTCTAATACTTTAGTTACAAGTAATGGTTCAGACGATGCTTATCTTGCTAAATACAACAATAATGGAACCTTGCAATGGGTTAGAACCATGGGTGGTACTGGTCAGGATGTAGCTTTCTGGGCTAAAACAGATGGAAACGGAGATGTTATTGTAACTGGATATTTCCATGGAACTCCAAGCTTCTCTAACAGCACACAAACTTTGGTTTCATCTGGTAATTCCGACATTTGGATTGCCAAATACAATGGCAGTACAGGTAATCTAATATGGGCTGTAGGTGCTGGTGGCAATAGTTACGACTATGGTCATTCGGTTACTATTGGTCAGAATAATAGCGTAATTGTTGCAGGTGAATTTAAAACCACTGCTAGCTTTGGATCTACTCAGTTGGTAAACAATACTAGCGAATCTAGAGGGTTTATTGCAAAATTAAACAATGCAGGTGCTTGGCAATGGGTTGTTGGATTAGGAAACAAATCAAAAGCCTTAGGTGTAACTGCTGATCCAAATGATAATTACTACGTAGTAGGTGGTTTTACAGATTCTGCATACTTTAACGGAGTGCCATTTAAATCAAATGGATTATATGATGCATTTATTTCGAGAGTAAACAGTAATGGAAATATTCAATGGACCAACCAAATTGGAGGTACTTCAGAAGATGGAGCCTCGGGTGTAAGTATCGATAATAATGGAATTATTCACATGGTTGGTACTTTTGCAGATACCTGTAGATTTAACTCATCAACAACTCTAAGTTCGGCTGGTGGACACGATATATTTACAGCTGCATTTACTAACAATGGCCTATTAACTCAAGCACGCAAATTTGGTGGACCATTAGAAGATAAAGCTAGGGCTATCCATGCCGTTAGCAGTAGTAATGTGTATTTATGTGGCTACTTTACGGGTGCTGCTGATTTTGGTGGTTTTGTGATGAATGCTACTCCAAGTGCATCATCCGTGGTGCAAGAATGGGATTTATTTGTACATAACATTGGTTCAACCTATACCCCACCTGCTTCAAGTAATGATTTAATCGCTTGGTTTAGGTTCAATAATACCTTAAACGATTTTAGTGGGAACAACTTCCATGGAAATTCTCCTGTGAGTCCGGTTTACACCAACGATAGAAATAATTCATCAAATGGAGCATTAACTTTTAATGGAGTTACAAATAGAGTTAACTTTAGTGTTACCAAACCAGAATATGACAATATAAGTGAATTTACTTATACTGGATGGGTAAAACTAAATTCAATTAACTCTTCAGGATACACTTACATATTACATAGTAAAATTACTACAGGTAGTGAGAACTCTTATTTATACATTTATGCTATCAGTGGGGGTACCATCTGCTTTATAATGTATGATGCTGGCATGAATCTTTGTGGCTATTATTTCACTAATCCTGGCGCTTTACCATTAAATACATGGACGCATTTAGGTTTAACGTTTAAGGCTGGAAATGAAACCAAACTATTCATAAATGGGCAATCAAATACACCTTTATATACAATTGCTCAAAATTATCTTGCAAGTTTTACTAATAGAGCTATAACCATAGGTGCTTTTAGAAATTGTGAAGCTTGTACCTTCAGCTATTTAGACAATTTCAACGGTTCAATGGATGATGTTCGTTTATACAAACGTGCGTTAACTCAAGCTGAAATAAACGACATTAGAAACGCCAGCTCTGCTAATTCAGCTCCTCCAATGGAGACAAAAACTCGCAATTTGGGTAGTGATGAACCAAGCGTTTTATATCCTAATCCAAACTCTGGAAGCTTTAAGTTAGATTTTAACTACTCAGAAGAAAAATCTCTTTCATTTAGAATTTTAGACCTATCAGGTAAACTTGTTTTAGAAGAAAATTCGAAAACTTATTCGTCTGGATTTAATAGCAAAGCATTTGAATTATCTCAATACAATAAGGGTTATTATATTCTTCAAGTGTTAGAAAATAATAAGGTTCTTGAGAATCATAAACTTCTTATTCACGAATAATTTTTAATAGGGAAGTGAAGTTCTTCACTTCCCTATTCTTCTTGTATTTCTTTAATTTTACAAACAATTATGAAAAAAAATATACTTCTAATTTCGTGTCTTTATTTATATAGTTTGCTTGGTTCAGCCCAATCTATATTAAATCAATTTTGTGAAACTGATGGTGTGGTATATAGCACACTTAAGATGAACAACAAAGTCTACATTGGAGGAAACTTCTCATACGTAGGCAAAACTACTGGTTCTTTAGGAGCCTATAATACCAGTGATTTAAGTGCTGTTAACCTTCCTTTTTCTATTGGAGGAACCGTGAATAGCATAGTAAGAGATGCCGCTGGAAAAATTTTTATTGGTGGAAATTTTACTCATAATGGAACCCAAAAAAATCTATTAATTCTAAATCCAGATTACTCTATCGCAAGTAGTCCGAACATTACCGTTAACGGCACTGTAAATAACCTTAAAATTAGTGGTGACTTTTTAGTAATTAGCGGCTCATTTAGCTCAGTTAATGGTCAGACCAGAACTGGTATGGCTGCCTATAATTTAAACACAAATCAATTAACATCATTCGCTCCAAATCCTGATGGTCCGGTTAACGACTTTGAAGTTTCTGGAAACAATGTATGGATTGGAGGATCATTTGGATTTATAGCAGGAGGCGTTAGAAACGGTTTGGCTTTGGTAGGATTAAACAACACTTTGCAATCCTTTAACATGCCTGTAAATGGAGTAGTAAACGCCCTTGAAGTGAAAGATTCGTTGGTATTTATTGCAGGAGAATTTGACTCCTTAGGAGGTGTTTATAGAAGTAATATTGCCTCCATAAATACCAATACAAACAGCTTACGTTCTTGGGAAATTACCACAGATGGAAAAGTAAATGCATTAGCCATCATAGGAACAGAGCTATACTTAGGCGGAGCTTTTTATACATTAAATACAAGTACATTCAGAATTGGCTATGCCTCTGCAAATATTTTTACTGGAGCAATATCTTCTATGGAGGTAGCTTTTGATGCCGCTATAGAGAAACTCGAAGTTCAAAATGGATTAATGCATGTATACGGACCGTTTTCAAACGTAGGAAATACAAGCAAAAAATATTTCGCTATTTTAAACTCAAATGGCAGTTATGTTGCAAGCCCAATTTTTAACAATAAAGTAAACACCAGCATCGCTATCAACAATAGTATTATGGTAGCAGGTACATTCTCTAGTTTTGGCGGTTTGAACCAATCTAATATGGCTGCTTTAGATGCTAGCACTGGAGACTTGTTAAATTGGCCAATTCAAGTTGATGGCACTGTTAAAAAGATTATACAATCAGGAAATCAAATTTTAATTGGCGGAGAATTTCTAAATATCAATACAGTTGGAAGAACAGGTATTGCCTTGATAGATACATTGGATGGCTCACCCACATCTTGGGATCCAAGATGTAATGGGTCTATTAATGTAATGGAACTTTTAGGTAGCACCTTAATTTTAGGTGGAAGCTTCACAGAAATTGGCGATAGCTTAAGAAATAACTTAGCAAGCCTAGACCTTAATTCAACTTTAGTTAGTAGTTGGAATCCAAATGTGAATGGTGTAGTAAATGAAATTACAGCCATGGGTCAATATTTATTCGTAGGTGGAGATTTTACCCAGGTTGGTTCAAACAACAGAAAGTTTATTGCGTCTTTTAATCTTGCCAATAACTCTCTTAGAAATTGGAATATTAATTTAGACTCAAGCGTAACTAGTATTAGTGCATTTGGCGACAAGTTAGTAGTAAGTGGATTGTTTAATTTTGTTAACTCTAATCCGCAAAATAAAGTACTTATTACCGATACCATTAATGGTACCCTCCAATCTTGGAATCCACAATTTATTGGAGAAGTTAATAGTACACACACAGAAAATAATTTAATTTTCTTAGGAGGTAGTTTACAAACTCAAAACAACAACGGATTAGTAGTTTACAATGGAAGTACAGGATTAGAAATTGAGTTTCCAATTAAAGTTGAAGAAGGAACTATTCAATCGATGGTTAAATTCGAAGATAGAATTGCATTAGGAGGAAACTTTTTATTGGGTAATAATTCGAACAAAAGAAACTTTGGTATATTTACATTTAACGTTTCAACGCCCAGCATACAAACCCAATCTGTTAACATTAGCAATATAAATGCTGTTTCTGCAAGAATTAATATTAGTAAAGGAAATGGAGACAAACGTGTAGTGTTGGTAAAACAAGGTAGTGCAGTTGATACCATTCCTATAAACGGATCGGCTTATAACAGCAATTCTAATTTTGGTGATGGAGATAATATAAATGGAAACATTTATGTATATGGTGGTTCTGATACAAGCTTTGTGTTAAATAACCTCAGTTTTTCTACTAATTACCATGTGGCCGTTTTCGAATACAATGGTTTCGCTAGCAATACAAATTACAATACAAGCAATCCTGCACGTACAAACTTTACCACGAGTGTGGCATTTTTACCACCTACCAATAGTGCCTCTAACATTACCTTTGCAGATACCAGAGTTTCCCAAACAACTATTAAATGGACAAAAGGTAATGGTGAAAAACGCTTGGTATTAATTAGAGAAGGCTCAGCAGTAAATCAAGTGCCAGCGGATAGCACGCCGTATTTTGATAATAGTGCCTATGGAAGTGGTAGCGAAATAGGAACAGGAAATTATGTGTTATATAATGGCACAGGTGATTCTGTAATTGCTACTAATTTAAAATCGGGCACCACCTACCATATAGCTATTTTCGAATACAATGGAATAGACCAATTAGCCAGAATTAAAACCAGTAACCCAGCCCTTGGAAATGTAAGCACCTTGGCAAAAGCCCCAGTTCCAGCTGTGCCTACATTAGGTTTAACCATCACAAACGTTTCATCAGATGAGATTTCATTAAGTTGGACAAATGGTTTAGGCTCGAACCGAATAGTAATTGCAAGCGAAAACCAAGCAGTAAGCACCTTACCTACAGATGGAGAAATCTATTTTAGTGATAATTTCTTTAACGGAAATTCATCTTATATTTCTGAGAACGAAAGGGTAGTATATGTTGGTTCAGGCAATAGCGTAACAGTAAAAGGTTTGAACCAATTAACTAAATATTATTTTGCAGTTTTCGAATACAATGGAGCTCAGTACACATCAAGTTATTTGAAAACGAATTTCCCAACTGCTGATACCACAACTAGAACCTCGGTAAATGCACCAGTATTCCCTTCAAAAGACATTCAATTTATTGATAAAGGACAAGATTATTTACAATTAAGTTGGACAAAAGGTAGCGGAGAAAAACGTTTGGTAGTAGTTAAAAACAAACTAAGTGCCGGTAAATTCCCTGAACAAGGTAAGCTATATATGGCCAATACCGTTTTTGGATTAGGAGATTCATTAGCAGATGGCTCTTTTGTAGTTTCTAATGGAGATGATACAACTGTTATTGTTACAGGCTTAGACGCTAATACTAACTACTACTTTGCTATTTATGAATACAATGAGAGTGCCTTTGGTGGAGTTTATTTAACAGATAGCTTTGCAGTAGCAAGTTCTAGAACGGCGGTAGGCCTAAAAAAGTTAAAAGGCCAAACAGTAAAGATTTACCCAAATCCATCAAATGAGGGTTTGGTATATATTGATTTGGCCCAATCGGTTCAAACCACAGATAAGATAGAACTTTTTGATATTCAAGGTAAAGTGGTAAAAACTTTTAACATTGAAAATTGGGTTCAGCTCCAAAGCAACCAATTGCAAATAGACGTAAAAGGGTTAGAAAAAGGAATATATACCTTACGCTATTTAAGTTCTAAATCAACCACTTCTGTTAAACTCAATTTAAATTAATTCGCATGAATAAGAAACTTTTAATCGTTGCAATTGCACTTATCTCAGGTGTTGTTGCCTGTAAAAAAGATATAAACTTAGATAAGTTTAACGACTTAACTATTTCGCCTGAATTTGGTATTCCTTTGGCAAATATCAACATGAAGATGAGTGATATTTTGAAGGATTCTGATGAGTATATTCATTACGATCCAGATGGATTTATAAGATTTATTATTAGAGAAGATTCTATCGCAAGTTTTCCAGTGGATAGCATTGTTCAAATTCCAGCTGTAGATCCTTTGAATGTAGATAACAAACTTGGTGTTCTTGAAATTCAGGATTTAACGATGAACCAGTCGAGAACCTTGGGTCAAATGACCGAAAATTTTGGGGCATCAACCAAAGCAGCCATCGATGCTGTAACAGGTCAGGTAGCCATATTCCCAGCAATCTCTGATGCCAACGCAAACGTAACAGCTATTCCACTTTCATCAAATGAATTTGAATATGTTAGTTTATCAAGAGGCACATTAGTTATGACATTTACCAATGAGATGCCTATAACAGTTGATGAGATTAGAATAAACATTTATAATACTACTCCATTCCAATTTTTATTAGGTCAGTTAACCTTTAGAAACATTGCTCCAAATAGTTCTAAAGTAGATTCTATTAACTTAACTGGAGCTACTCTTTCGAGTGGATTAGGATACTCACTGCCAGTTTTCAAAACATTTACTAGTTCAAGCCCGGTTCTTATTGATCCAACAGATGAAATTAAATTTAAGATTGAAACCAAAGGATTAAAGGCATACGAAGGTGCGGCAAGATTTCCGTCTCAAACTATAAATCCACAAGAATTGGTATTAGATTTAAATGGAGATGATCCAAGTATTAGACTCAGAAAAATCATCTTTAGCAAAGGAAAAATCAATTATAATTTAAGTTCAAACATTGCAGAAAAGCTTCAAATTAAAATAGACATTGCTGGGGCACTTAAAAATGGTTCTCCAATGGCACCAATAGTTATTGAAGTAAACAATAATACTAGAATTGGTAATATCGACCTTTCTAATGTTGAATTTGATTTAGCGCAAGATCCTTCTCAGCCATACAACAAAATTAAAGTAAACGTTGAGCCAAGCATAGTTTCATCGGGGTTAATCAAAACCTTTGATTCATCAAATTTTGTAAAGGCAAGTTTTGGATTTGACGATTTAGGGTTTAAAGAAATAAATGGATTTTTGGGTACAAGAGAAATCAAGATAGACCCATCTGAAAGCACATTCGACCTATTTGAACAATTTAGCAATGGGTTCCCATTGGATGATCCAAAAATTAAGTTGATAACCTCTAACTCTATTGGGGTGCCTGTATCGGTAAGTTTAGATGCAGAAGGAATTAATTCTAAAGGAGTAAAACAAAGTTTAAATGCACCAACTTTTGTAATTGGATACCCTACCCTTGCGCAAAAGGGCCAAGTAATTGATGATGTAAACATACTTGATAAAAACAATTCTGGAATTGCTCAAATGTTAGATATCGGACCAAAAACCATAAGATTTGGAGGAAAAGCAACCATTAATGCTGGAGGATTTACAGGTTACAACGACTTTATAGTACAAGGTGCAGGAATAGCAGTAGGTTATGAAGTAGAGGTTCCATTATCATTAAAGAATAAATCTTTTGAAATTGAGAACACCTCTCAAAATGCCTTGTTTACAATAGAGAATGGACAAGTGAAAGATTTTGCTTTTCCTGTAGATTCTAATAATATTGATTATGTGGATTTGGTAATGAGAATAGATAATGGAATTCCATTTGATGCAGAGCTAGATTTATTTTTTGCAGATAAAGATACTATTATCAGAGATACAGCCACCGCTGGAGTTTTTATGCGATCATCTATTCCAGATGGAAATGGTAGAACGATAAAAAACACTCTAGCCTATTCTACTATCAGACTATCATCTGATAGACTAAAAAGTATCAAGAATAAAAATTTAATAAACATGGTGGTTAGATTAAAAATCACACCTTATACAGCTAGCACTGTACCGGTAAAAATTTATTCTGATTACTTAGCTAAAATTGGTTTATCTGCTAAGGTAAAACTTAAACTCAAATTGAAAAATGACCCTAAGTAATTCACCTCACTCAAATTATTAACGATGAAAAAAATTTTAATACTCAGTATATGTTTGTGGGCAGGTGCATTATTTGCCCAAACAAACCCCATGTTTTATAATTTTCGCTCGGTAGCACAGAGCAGTTTTCTAAATCCTGCACATGTTTCTCGCCAAGCATTTACCATTGGATTGTTTGATAATTTTAACCACTTTAGCACTCCAGGTATTAGCGCATACGATTTATTGAGAAGCGACGAAACTGGTCAGCAAACCTTGGATAAAATTTTAGGTAATAGCAATTATCACCTAAGAGACATGCAGATTTACAATGAAATAAATCCATTCTTTCTAGGCTTTAGGATTAAGAAAAATTATTTCTCATTTGCTATTCAAAACACCGTAAATACAGAACTAGGAATACCAAAAGATTTATTATCCATGTTTTACTACGGCAATGTGAATAGTGATAAAACTTTAAACAAGGAAATAGTATTAAGTGATTTACAACTAAATGTAAGAACCTTTACTTCTTTTTCTGCATCATACACAAGAGAATTTGGCGAAAAGTTAACCATTGGTATTAGAGGTAAATACCATCTAGGCCTCATTGATGCTGGAATTGTAAGAAATAATAGTTCTATAAAAACAGATAGTGGAGAAAATAATAGTTACAGAATAACAGCAAAATCAGATTACTCTGTGCGTGCAGCTGGAGTAACAAGATATGAAGATTTGTTAAGTCAATTAGGTGCTGAAAATGCAAACTTTGGTACGATCGGATTGAATTTTGGTTCAGACCTATTTGGAAAACCGATTGGTTCTGGTTTCTCATTCGATATTGGAGCAGATTATAAGGCAGGCAAAAAACTGAGTTTCTCTGCAAGTGTTTTAGATTTAGGCTCAATTAAATGGAACGAAGCACGCTCTTATTCAAGAAATGCTTCTTTTACATTTGAAGGATTTAACACAGACGACCCTTCTACCATAGATTCTGCACAACTCGCCAATATTCAAGATTCTGTTATCAAAATTTTTGAACCTAAACAAGATACTATTGCCTCCTATACCACTCGCTTAAATCCTAGATTTTATATAGGGATGAATTACCAACTCTTTAAAAGTGGTAGTTTAGGATTAGTAGGATACGGTGAAACTTGGAACGGTAAATTTTATCCAGGTGCCAGTGTTTCTTACACACAACGTATTTGGAGATTGCTTGACTTAAGAGTTAACTACAATATCTATAGAGGAAATAATCAAAATGTTGGGGCTGGTTTGGCCATGCATCTGGCACCTGTTAGTATTTACATGCTCTCAGATAATATTATGGGTTATGCTCCATTAGATGGTACACTCAGAATGGACGGAAAATATACTACCTTCCGTTTTGGAGTTAATATCAATATCGGTGGCAGATTTGATAGTGATAATGATGGCATTCCAAACAGAAAAGACAAGTGTAAAAAGGTTTATGGTTTAGCTAAATTTGATGGTTGTCCTGATACAGATGGAGATGGAGTACCTGATACGAAAGATGAATGTATAGATGTACCAGGAACTATTTTGGCCAATGGTTGTCCGGATAAGGATGGCGACGGTGTTAAAGATGCTATTGATTCTTGTGTAACCGACAGTGGTAGTGCTAAACTAAATGGTTGTCCTGATAAAGACAATGATGGTGTAGCAGATAAATTCGACAAATGTCCTAGCGATTCTGGTATGATTAGTCAAGCTGGTTGCCCAGATGCCGATGGAGATGGAATTTTAGACAAAGACGATGCTTGCCCGAAAGCTGCTGGCTGGAAAGGCTCTAAAGGTTGTCCAGATATAGATAGAGACTCTGTGCCAGATTCAAAAGATGATTGCCCTACCATTCCTGGTCCAGTTAAATATAAAGGTTGTCCAGACTCTGATGGTGATGGAATTATTAATAAATTAGATAGCTGTATCATGGAAGCTGGTCCTGCCAACACAAATGGTTGTCCAGATGCGGATGGAGATGGAATTGCCGATAAATACGATAATTGCCCTACAGAGGTTGGTACCATAGAAAACGCTGGCTGCCCAACTCTTGACCCTAATTTGGTTATTCTAAATGAAGAAGAAAAGAAGGTGTTAAATGAAGCTTTCAGCAGTTTAGAATTCTTAACAGGTACAGCTAAAATTAGTGAAAACTCATTAGGTAGTTTAACAGAGCTGGCTGATTTATTAATCGTAAAAACGACTTATAAATTAGAAATTAACGGTCATACCGACAATGTTGGTAATGCTAAAAACAACCAAAAGTTAAGTCAACAAAGAGCAGATGCTGTTAAAACTTTCTTAGTAAGCAAAGGTGTAGAGGCTCCAAGATTAAAAGCTACCGGATTTGGTTCAAGCAAACCTATTGCTGATAATAAAACAGCAGAAGGCAGACAAAGAAACCGCAGGGTAGAATTTAAAATTGTAAAATAGTATAAAACAAATCCACAAAAAAAGGGAACCTGCAAACGCAGGTTCCCTTTTTTTATATGGAAAAATAATTAGAATCTTTCGAAAGCGCTGAAGAAGAAAGAAGCTTCATGAGCTGCATTAGCATCGCTATCGCTGCCATGGATGGCATTTGCTTCAATAGACTTTGCAAAGCGATTGCGGATAGTTCCTGGCTCTGCTTTAGCTGGATCTGTAGCACCAATTAAAGTACGGAAATCTGCAACAGCATTTTCTTTTACTAGCACTGCTGCAACGATGGTTCCGCTTGTCATAAAAGAAACTAAGTCTTTAAAAAACGGACGTTCGCGGTGAATATCATAAAAAGCTCCAGCTGTTTCTTCAGACAAACGCACATATTTCATGGCTTGAATAGTGAAACCAGCTTCTAAAATTTGATCGATAATTTTTCCTGTGTAACCATTGGCAACCGCATCGGGTTTAATCATGGTGAATGTAATATTACTCATTTTTTCTATATTTGGGGCTGCAAAATTACATCCTTCTAGGAATATATTGCTAAATTCAACAAAACTTGTTTGTTAAATAAAAAAAAATCAAAAAAAATAGGATTAAAACAATTCATTAGTAGATATTTGCAGCCACTTTGAAAAATATAAATAACATTGCTGATATAAAACCGCTTTTGGAAGCAGCGGTGAAACCAAAGGTAATTATTACTACCCACCATAAACCCGATGCCGACGCATTAGGATCTTCCTTAGGTCTATATAATTATCTTTTAAAAAAAGGAATTAATGCCCAAGTAGTTAGCCCTACAGATTACGGCGACTTTTTAAAGTGGATGCCTAACGAACATTCTGTTATCAACTTTGAAGAATTTGAAGAAAAAAGTAAAGACCTTGTTTCAGATGCTGACTTTATTTTTTGTCTCGATTTTAATGCTCTAAAAAGAATTAATAAGTTAGGAGATATAGTAAAATCTGCTTCGGCACAAAAAGTTTTAATCGACCACCACCTAGAACCTGAAGGATTCGAAGATTACAGACTTTGGACCACCAAAGCAAGTTCTACTGCTGAATTGGTTTTCTGGTTTATAGAATTAATGGGTGATGTAGATTTGATAGACGAAGATATTGCCAGTTGTTTGTACGCAGGAATTGTAACCGATACCGCATCTTTTAAACATCCTTCAACCACAGCTACCACCCACAGAGTAGCTGCAATGTTACTAGAAAAAGGTGCCAAATCTAATAGAATTTATGAGGCTATTTATGATAATTATTCAGAGAATAGAACCCGATTCATCGGGTTTTGCCTGAATGAAAAACTACAAATTCTAAAAGAATACAATACAGCCCTGATTGTTGTAACAGAAGACGAACTTAAAAAATTTCATATCATCACGGGCGATAGCGAAGGATTAGTAAATTATGGGCTATCAATAAGTGGCATTCTTCTTTCCGTTCTTATTATTGATAGAAAAGTTGCCAGAAAAATGTCGTTTCGCTCAAAAGATAAATTTCCAGCCAACGAATTTGCTAGAAAATACTTTAATGGTGGAGGCCATTTTAACGCAGCTGGGGGTGAAAGCCAAGACAGCATAGAACTTGTAGAAGCTAAATTTAAAGATGCTTTGCAGAATTTTAAAGAATATTTAACAAACAATTAATGAAATATAAAATGAAAAACATCCTTTGGGCAATTGTTGCTCTTCTTGTAATTAGTGCATGTAACAACAAATTCGAAACCACCGCAAATGGTACCCAATATAAAATTATCAAAACCGACGAAAATGCACGTATGGTGGCAGAAGGTGATAATTTACATATCCATTTAAAAGGCGTACTCGAAAGAAATGATTCAGCCCTTTTTGATTCATACAAAAACAATAAACCTTATTATATTCCTGCTGGAGAACCTAGTTTAAAAGAAGTATTCGCAGTGCTTAAAAAAGGTGATAGCGCCATCTTCAAAATTTATGCAGATACCTTATACGGTAACTTTGGAGAAGGTTTACCTCCAGGGGTTAAGTCTGGCGATATCATTACATTTTATGCTTCTTTGTTAGATATTTATAACCCAGCAGAAATGCAAGAAAAAATAGATGCTCAAAACAAAGAGTTTGAAGTAAAAGACTCTATTGCTTTAAGCAGCTTTTTAAGTGGTTTAACAGATGTAAAACAAACTAGCAGCGGACTTAGTTATGTGGTTAAAACAGCTGGCAAAGGAAAGTCTGTTAAAAAAGGCGATAAAGTTACTGTTAAATATCGCGGGGCTTTATTAGACGGAACTGTATTTGATGAAACCAAAGAAAGTTCTCCTGATTTTACTTTTACTGTTGGTGCCGGACAAGTAATTACTGGCTGGGATGAAGGATTTTTATTAATGAAAGAGGGAGATAAATACCAATTAATTATTCCTTGGACTTTAGCTTATGGATCAAGAGGAAGTGGACCAATTCCTCCTTATGCTACCTTAGTTTTTGATGTAGAACTTATTAAAGTAAACTAATTATGATAAAGTATTTATTATTTGCCGCTGCCTTGGCATTTGCTGTGCCAAGTATGGCCCAAGACAAACCTGCGAAAGGCAAAAAAGGGCCAAATGAAAAATCAGCTAAAGGTCAAGCGAAAAAAGAATCTAACACCACTAAAAGAAACATTAAATTGAACGAAGAAATCACCACAGCATCCGGTCTCAAATACAAGGTAACTGAGATGGGTTCAGGCCGAAAAGTAGAAATTGGCGACAAAGTAAGTGTTCACTACACAGGTAAACTAACCAATGGTACTAAATTCGATAGCTCTAAAGATCGTAACCAGCCATTTAGCTTTAAAGTTGGTGGCGGCCAAGTTATTAGAGGCTGGGATGAAGGTTTAGCTCTATTACATATTGGAGATAAGGCAACATTAACCATTCCATCAGAATTAGGATATGGCCAAAGAGATATGGGTACTATCCCTCCCAACAGCACGCTTATTTTTGATATTGAAGTACTTGATGCAGTAACTCCAATTAAAGCCGCTCCTTTTGATGTTAAAGGTAAAGATACCTTAACAACTGCAAGCGGTTTAAAATATATCATAGTGAAAAAAGGTGAAGGTGCAAAAGCAGAAAATGGTAAAACTGTTGATGTTCACTATACCGGTTATTTAATGGATGGCAGAACTTTTGATTCTTCTGTAGAAAGAGGAGAACCAATTAGCTTCCCATTAGGTCAGGGAATGGTTATTAAAGGTTGGGAAGAAGGCATTGCATTAATGCATGTTGGAGATAAAATGAGAATCATTATTCCTAGTGAACTAGGATATGGAGCCAATGGCGCTGGTGGAGTAATTCCGCCAAACGCTACCTTAATATTCGACGTAGAATTAATGAATGTAAAATAATTATTTCTCTATTCTAATAAAGCCATAAAATGGGTAAGGTCTGAACCTAACTCATTTTATGGCTTTATTTTTTATAAAACTTCTGATACAATAATTGTATCATCCCGTCTTTAAGTCCGCTATTATCTGGACTTAATATGGTATTTATACCTGCCCAATTCAAAATTCTGAGGTAGATATCTGCCGAAACATCAATAATATCTGCTCTATCCATATTAAGCTTGTATTTTTCTACTCGCTCTTGTAATGACATTTTGCTAACCTTTCTGTGAAAATCCTTAAGCTCATTTCTACTTATAGATTTTATCGCTTGCTCTGGATGCAAAAGTCCTAAGATTTTGTTTATAGTTCCGCTGGTTACTACCGCTTGCATATTATTTAAACCAGCCGTTTTATGTTTAACCCAATGTTCAATTGTTTGCCACGTTTTTTCGGATACTGCTCCGTCCATTAAACGCACTGTGCCAATATCAAACGAAATAGAATTAATGATTTTCTGGTTGGAAATAATAGTCATTTCTGTAGAACCACCGCCCACATCAATAGTCAAATAATTCTTCTCTGGCTCAAAAATATGAAGAATAGAAGCTAAGATTAATTCGCTTTCCTTACTCCCATTTATGATTTGAATTTTTAAGCCAATTTCTTCCTCAATCTTCTTAACAATCTTCTTCCCATTTTTAGCCTCACGCATTGCACTAGTTGCACAGGCCAAATAATGATCTACTTCAAATGCTTTTAACAATGAATAAAAAGAATGCATTGCCTGATTAAAAATCTTGCGCTTTTCTTTACTTATCCATTGTTCTTTAAACGCATCATCCCCTAATCTAATCGGAATTCTAACAAATTCAAGCTTCTTAAAACGGTCGGAAGAACCCGGCTCATTTACTCGAACAATTTGTAAACGTACAGCGTTGGAACCAATATCTATAGCGGCTAATTTCATGATTTAATTTTTAAATACCCTTAAAATCCAAGGTAGGCGATTTACTTTTAAACGATAATAATTACGCTTCTCTGCACCAAAACTTTTAAAGAATCTTGCAATACCTTCTATTTCCGATCCTTCAAAATCTAATATCATTTTATGGTCTGCAAACAAAAATATAATAGAGTCCATTAAAAGCGTCATAGCGCCTTTTTCTTTTCCTAGTTCTGAACCATTGCCAAGTAAAAATATGATTCTATTTTTATGTGCTAAAAATGCACCTGAAGCCAAAAGCTCTCCAGATTTATCGTAAACACCTTTACAAATAAGCTTATGCTGAACATTAGCTTCCTCCATAAGTTGTTGCAAACGCATATAGTCTGCATCTTTTACACCTTTTGTTGTTAATGCTTTGTGCGATTTATAAAATAAAACTACTTCTTTAAAACCTATGCTTTGTATGGATAATTCGTACTTTTTTGCCTTCTTTAAATTGCGCTTGTTTTGGGTGTTGTACGACTTAGAGATTTTCTCGTACGCCTTTGATAAATCCAGCACGTAATTTCTACGTTTACGAATTTTTAGTTTTGGATTTAATACCTGATTTTGTTCGTTTAATTGAATATCGATAAACCTAAATTTCTTAGGGATAGATTGTATGAAAGACTCAAGAATATCTTGAGATAAGAGCGATGCCTTAGTAAAAACACCCAATTGTTGGGTAAAAAAAGGCTGACTTAAATAACTTATAAAATACTTGCGGTGAGCTGTTAAAGGCATCACCGCAAGATAATCATCTAATACTAAAGCCTCCCAATTGGGAGAAGCGATATTTAAATACCAACTATAAGCATACACCAAAGCATTAGCACTCTGTTCTATACAGAGGTCCCATTTGTTTTGGTCTATTTCTGTATGCTTTAAATATCGAATCAAAATGTAAATCTAGAATGGTAAATCGTCTGTGCTGGCATCCTGAGAAAATCCAGCCTCGTTGGTATTATCTACAGGATATGGATCATTATTATCCATTGGAGCACCCGCCGAGCCTTGAGATGCACCTGCAGCTTCAATCCTCCATGCATTAATATTGGTGTACCATTTTCCTTGATACTCGCGAGATTCTATATTTAAAGAAACCTTAACTTCCTGACCAGGGTTAAATTTTTCTAATTCTCTGGTTTTTTCGCCCATCAAACCTATACAAATTTTCTTTGGATACGTTTCTTGAGTTTCTATGATAAACTCTTGTTTTTCCCAGTCCTTACCAGCTTTACTGGTTCCTCTTGTAATAGGTAATTTTTGAATAATCTTACCTGTAATGTCTAAAGCCATATCTATCGTTATTTTAGGTTATAAAAGTAAAGTATCGCCACAACTTTTCAAAACCAAGTATATTTTGGTTCGAACCAAATGACTGATTATAATTTATAAAAAACTGATTTTTTGAGTAAAATTAAGGTATCTCAGCTTAAAAAATGCAATCCTACTTTTGAGATAAAAGTAACAAAACACCTTTCAAAAAATATATTAACCAATACTTTTAACAGAGATATTTAATTCATTTAACTGCTTTTCATCTATAGCACTCGGACCATCAATCATAACATCCCTGCCCGAGTTGTTTTTTGGGAAGGCGATAAAATCTCGGATACTCTCTGCCCCACCAAATAATGAACATAAACGATCGAAACCAAAAGCAATTCCAGCATGGGGAGGAGCACCAAACTCAAAAGCATTCATTAAAAACCCAAACTGATTTTGAGCTTCCTCTTTGCTAAAGCCCAAAATTTCGAACATGGTAGCCTGTAATTCTTTATTAAAAATTCGCACAGAACCACCGCCAACTTCCACACCATTTATAACTAAATCGTAAGCGTTGGCTCGAACCGAAGCTAATTGACCATTTTTTAATAGCTCAACATCTTCTGGCTTGGGAGCAGTAAAAGGATGGTGCATGGCAAAAAAGCGATTTTCCTCTTCGCTGTATTCCAATAACGGAAAATCTAATACCCACAAGCAAGAGAAGGTATCTTTATTTCTTAATCCCAAACGAGTTCCCATTTCTAAACGAAGCTCATTCATGGCTTTTCTCGTTTTGTTGGCAGCACCTGCTAAAATCAAAATTAAATCATTGGCTTCTGCGCCGCATGCTTGAGCCCACTTTTTCAACGATTCTTCATCATAAAATTTATCAACGCTCGATTTGATAGAACCATCCTCATTTACACGCGCGTATACCAAACCTGTAGCGCCAATTTGAGGTCGTTTAACAAAATCTGTTAACTCATCTAATTGTTTGCGCGTATAGTTGGCGCAACCTTTAGCACATATTGCCACTACTAATTCTGCCTCATCAAAAACCTTAAAGCTTTTACCCGAAACTAGATTATTCTCTGCTTTGTTTAGCGTTACAAAACGCATTTCAAATCTGGTATCTGGCTTGTCTGAACCATAAAATTCCATAGCATCAGCATACGTCATTCTTGGCACAGATTCCATTTCAATTCCTTTAACAGATTGAAACAAATGTTTTACCAAGCCTTCAAACATATTTAATACATCTTCTTGCTCTACAAAACTCATTTCGCAATCTATCTGAGTAAACTCTGGCTGTCTATCTGCGCGCAAATCTTCATCTCTAAAACACTTTACAATCTGGTAATATCGATCTAAACCTGCTACCATTAGCAATTGCTTAAATGTTTGAGGCGATTGAGGCAAAGCATAAAACTGCCCTGGATTCATGCGACTTGGAACTACAAAATCTCTTGCACCTTCAGGAGTAGACTTAATAAGTACAGGAGTTTCAACCTCTGTAAAATACTGCGCATCCAAATAAGCACGCGTTTGCTGCGCCATTTTGTGCCTTAACAAAATATTGTTTCTAACAGGAGCACGACGCAAATCTAAATAACGATATTTCATCCGCAAATCGTCGCCACCATCTGTATTATCTTCTATAGTAAACGGAGGAGTTTTTGCCTCATTTAATATTACTAACTCCTCCACAATTATTTCAACTTCACCAGTTGGAATTTGCAAATTTTTACTTTCACGTTCCTTTACTATTCCAGAAATCTGAAGCACAAACTCTCTACCCAACTTACGAGCCTTCTCGCACAATTGAGCATCAGTTTCCATATTAAAAGCCAATTGCGTTATCCCGTATCTATCGCGTAAGTCTATAAATGTCATGCCACCCAAATCTCTACTCTTTTGTAACCAACCACATAAAGTTACACGCTTGCCAGCATCTGCAAGTCTTAATTCGCCACACGTATTTGTTCTATACATAAATAAAATCCCCAAATCTAAATTGGGCCTGCAAGTTAAGAAAGTATCAGTAGCTAAAAAATTTGTTTAAGCCTAAGAGATAAATTTTTTCTTTGGTTCAAACCCTTGTTACTCTTTATCTATTTTGTACAATCTACCTGCATCTGTTACGGCATACAAAGCTCCATCTAAGCCCTGAGCAATATCTCTAAAACGTTGGCCTTCGGAGCTTAACAAGCGCTCCTCTCCTAGCACTTTTCTGTTATGAATATGTAACCTCGCTATATGAGTTCCACTAAGTGCGCATACAAATAAATTATTCTTCCACTCAGGCACATTACTACCTTTGTAAAATGTCATACCACTCGGTGAAATAACAGGATCCCAATAATAAACAGGCTGCTCCATTCCATCCTTTTGCTGAATTGCTCCTCCAATTGGCTGACCACCATATTCTATTCCATACGTTATAACAGGCCAACCATAGTTTTTACCCGATTCTATAAAATTGATTTCATCACCACCTCTCGGACCAAATTCGCTCAACCAAATATCTCCATTTTCTGGATGAACCGCCAATCCCTGCGGATTTCTATGCCCAATGGTGTACAACTCTGGTAAAGCCCCGGCACCACCAAAAACCGGGTTACCGGGAGCGGCAGCACCATCTGTGGTTATTCTAATTATTTTACCCCAACTGCTCGAAACATTTTGTGCCAAAACACGAGTAGACATGCTAGACCTTTCGCCAAAACAAATTAGTAAATTTCTGTTAGCATCCATCACAATTCGGGCTCCAAAATGCAAACTAGATGTATGCGCCGAGTTGGCTCTGTATATTACTTGTACATTCTCCATAACCTTTTCGTCGTCGGATAAACGACCTTTTGCTATAGCAGTTGTTGTACCTCCACTAGCATTCTCAGAAAAAGCCCAATATACCATTCGGTTCGAACCAAAACTAGGATCAACCAAAAGACCTAATAAGCCTCCTTGCCCAGATGAATTAACACTAGGTAAACCCACAATAGCTGTGCTTATAGAACCATCTTCTGAGACCAAACGCATATTCCCAGCCTTTTCATTAACTAAAAACTTACCATTGGGTAATTGAGAAATACCCCAGGGGCTGATAAGTTGCGAAGTGAGTATTTTAAATTGATACTTAGTTTTAGTTTTTAGACTGCCAACTCTAGTCTGACCAACAAATGCGGGTTTATAGGTGGTATTGGGTGCTGAAGTTTCTACTGGATCGCCTAGTTCAAGCTGAACTTCACTTGGAACTTCAACATTTTTTGGACTTTCAGAGGTGTTTTTTTTACAACCTGCACCAACCAAACTAATGGCTAAAATTATTGAATAATACCTTTTTAATTTCATATATTTTATTGAGGTAATTGAGAAGCATCAGTATACATAATTTCCCATTGATGACCATCTAGATCTGCAAAACAATCGTAATACATCCAACCATGATCGGCCCCTTCTCTGTATCTGCTTGCCCCTTTTTCCAAAGCCAAAGAAACCATCTCATCTACCTTCTCACGAGATTCTACTTCAATAGCAGTTAATACTTGAGTAGTGGTACCATCTGCAATTGGCCGATTGGTGAAAGTTGTGAAATAATCTCTCACAATTAACATAACATAAATAAGTTCATCATTTAATATAAGGCATAATGCTCTATCATCTGAAAATTGCTCGTTAAATTTAAAGCCCAAGGCTGTCCAAAAAGCACGTGTTTTGGCAATATCATGTATAGGCAAGTTTACGTAGATAGTTTTTATTTTCATGGTCATTTTTCTTTCGTAATTCAATAATAACCAATATCTATTTTGTTTCCAAACTGGCTGAACCAATAAATTCTAAAAACATGATTATTCTCACACAAACAACTAAAAATAATCATAGATAGAATTATTCATCAGAAGTAGTTTTGTTTTAACAAACTCAATATTATGAAAACTCTACTAAACACATCTATTAAGTTAATTTATTTAGTTCTTAGTTTTACCTTTTTAAACAAAGAAATAAAGGCTCAATGTGGTATAAAAGCAGGAAGCAACGATTCTATTTTGGTATGTGGAGAAAGTACAAATTTATTTATACAAACAGATTGGCAATTAATTCCTACTGTTGCTATGCAAAAATTAAGAAGCATAAGCCTAATTCAAAAAGATATTCTTTTCGTTGGAGCTGATAGTGGAAAAGTTTATAAAACTATAAATGGAGGAAACAGTTTTTTTCAAATCAACTCGCCTAACACAAATGGCAGCATCAGAGATATTTGGTTTTTTAATCAGCAAAGCGGCTTGGTTTTTACAGACTCTGCTAAAATTTTCAAAACCTCCAATGGAGGAAATAATTGGCAAGAAATCTATTACCCGCTAACCATTCCAGACTCAAGCTATACATGGACACAGAGGGTATTTAATAGCGTAACATTTATTACAGAAAACATTGGATTTGTAGGCGGATTAATCTATTCTCCAAGTGGCATACAAGGCGCAATATTTTACAAAACAACAAATGCAGGAAACACATGGACCCCTGTAGCTTTACCAAATATTAAAGGAATTGAAAAAGTATACTTTACCGACACTGCTACTGGTTATATTTGCTCAAACGGAAGCATATTAAAAACAACCAATGGCGGACAAACATGGGTAAGCATATTTAATTTGCAAAATGCCTCCATGAAAGACATCTGCTTTATCAATAAAGATACTGGATTTGCAGCTAGTAATAGTATTTTAAGAACTTTCGATGGTGGCACCACATGGACAACAATAAACTCTCCCTCACTTTTTGCAAGAGGCATCAAAACGGATCAAACAAATTCTCTTTACGTATTTTACTCAGGTGCAATTTATAAATCTGTAGATCTTGGAAATACTTGGTTAAAAATCAATATTAATGCGTCTTTAGGACAATACTCACATTATATTGAGGCAATTTCTTTTACCTATCAACACCCTGGTATAGCTATAGGTTTTGACAATAATTTAAACAATGGATTTGTATTAAAAATGGATCAGATAGACTCTGTTCTTTGGGTAGCCGATAATGGTTTAATAGATACCCTTTCTACCAATCCCAAAGTGAGACCTAATTTTTCTACTACATATTTTGTAACGGCGTGGATGGGTGGATGCTCAAGCTTCTCTGATGTTACTGTATTGGTTAATCCATTAGAAATAAACCTTAAACTATTGCATACTGTTTCTTGTGGAGATAGTTTGCAAATACTTACTACATCAAATATTAACGACGAAAACTTGTATACTTATCAATGGCAACCTAGTACATATCTTTTAGGTTCGAACCAAATAAAACCAATAGCTCTAATTAAAACCAACACAAACTATAAACTAACTGTTAGCAGTAATAACGGCTGCATGGATACGGCAATTACACAAGTAAATTTAAACTTTTCTATTAATGCTGGAGAGGATATCAATTTAAAATGTGGAACTCAAAAAGAGTTAGCCATCAATCAAGCTGGATGGAGTAAACAAACTATCACATTAGAACCTCCAATAATTACCAACTTAAATGAAATTATAGACGCAGGCTCAGACACCATTTATTTGCTTGGCGGAAGAAAAATATGGCAATCCGATAAGAATGGAATTAATTGGCGGCCTGTATATAATATTAGCGGGTTAAATGCAGGGTTATGGGTTAATAGAGCTCATTTTACAACTCCTCAAATTGGATATGTTTCAGCATTTGATGATGGCCCCATGCAAGGTGCCATTTTAAAAACAACCAATGGAGGTAACACTTGGCAAACAGTTAATGTAGGAAACTTTCAGCTTGGTGGTGTTTACTTTACCAGTAATCAAACAGGCTATATAGCAGCAAGTCCAAGCAAAATCTTAAAAACTACCAATGCCGGGAATAACTGGTTAGCCGTAAATGTACCAACTACCAATGGATTAAGTGAAATTTTCTTTCCAAGCAACACCATTGGCTATGCCGCCGGAAACAATGGTGCCATTATTAAAACCATTAATTCAGGTAATTCTTGGTCAAACCTAATTACACCTATTACAAGGCAAATAAGAGCCTTATATTTTACCTCAATAGACACTGGATTTATAGGTACATATGATACCATTTGGAAAACTACAAACGGCGGTATTTCATGGACACCATTTCCACTTGATAATGAATATTCAAGATCATTTTACATAACAGATTTTGCCTTTGTAAATGCACAACATGGATATGCTTCAGCTGAGCTATATAATATGTTTCCTTCCTATGAAGGAGGTGCCATTTTCGAAACCAAAAACGGTGGCTTATCTTGGGAAAGAATGATGGCAGATTCATCAGAAAAACTTAAATCTTTATACGTAAATAACAAAGGAAATGGAATGGCAATTGGAGGAAACAACCATTTTATTTACAAAGATATTGAACCTCAAAATTACCTTTGGAGTCCTTCTATTGGATTAAACAATCCAAACTTAAGGTCTCCAATAGCTAATCCAACTCAAACTACTTTATACTCGGTAACAGCCAATATTAACGAGTGCTTTGCAACAGATAGTGTTTTAGTTTCAGTATCAAAATTTATGAATCCAAGTA
>JAKRSG010000110.1 GCA_022402405.1 Bacteroidia bacterium
CGTAATTCAAAGAACTCAATGGATGGGATTTGGAGGAGGAAAGTATGATGCTGGTAACGGGCAATCATTTGATAGGGGTAGAGCTCCAAGAAATTTAGTTGGAAGTATTAACGCAGCTATCGGTTCAAGAATAGGTATTGGAGCCACCTTTGCTAGCGACGAGCAAGGTTTTGAAAGAATGGTTATGCCTCGTCTAACTTTATCATATCGTCATCCAATGGGCGATGCAGGTACCCTTGCAGCAGGTGTAGGCGTTGGATATATGCAAAGAAGTCAGGATGGTGATTTTAATCCGATTGATCAAGATGACCCTACGATTCCTTCAGGAGCTGTTAGCGGAAACGCCATGGATTTAGATTTTGGTTTATATTACACAAAAGACAACCTTTTAGGAGTAATAGATGGTTTTTACGCGGGTTTTTCTGCAACTCATTTAAATGAAAACAAAATTGTTTATTCATGGCAAGGTGCTAATGGGGAGTTATCAACAGATGTTCAAAGCAAAATGCATATGTATTTTGTAACTGGAGGTTCGTATCAAATAAATTCTGAGTTTAAATTACAGCCAAATATATTAGTTAAGAAAGATCCAGCTAAAATTCAGGCTGATTTAAACTGTTTCTTAGTTTGGAACGAAAATATTCGCGGAGGTCTTACTTGGCGTCCGATGGATGCAGCAGTTTTATTAATAGGATATGATTTTCCTTTTGGATTAACTGCTGGTTACAGCTATGATTTAACAACTTCAAGAATACTTCAGTATAGCACAGGTTCACATGAATTTATGCTTAGATATTGTTTTGGAGTTAAAATACCTAAAACAGAAAAAGTAATTAGATCTCGCTACACACCGAGATTTATGTAATAAATAATAATTAATTTACGTTTTACTAACAAAAATAATTTCGGCAAAACTTGCAATATTCTTAGGAATTTTTATTTTTGCCACATTACAGTCTTTATATTTTAAAAAACAATGAAGCAATTTAAATGGTTTTTCTTCTATTCTTTAGCTATAATCCTAAGCGGATGTGGCTTGAGTAGCGACAGAGGGGAATTAACGGGAGTTGGCGGCAGAAGCACTTGGTTTCACCCGCAGCCATATGGTACCGTGTATGTTCCTTCGGGTACCATCCATGTGGGGTCAAATGAGCAGGATATTCCTAATCAGATGATTTCGCCTAACAAGCAGATTACAATAACTGCTTTTTATATGGATGAGACTGAAATCACCAACAATGAATATCGTCAGTTTGTTGACGAGATCATGGATTCTATTTTCCGTGAGAAATTGGGTGAAAAGTATTGGAATCCATTAATCGATCCAATCACCGAGGAAGAAACTGGTGAACATGAAATCAATTACAAGATCAAGATGGATCGTGAAGACATGAAAGGTGGCGATGTTAATGATATGTATTATCAAGGTAACGAGGTATATTACCGTACCAAACAAATTGATGTGCGTAAGTTAAAATATCGCTATGATTACATAGATCTTCGTGCTGCAGCCATGTTGAAAAGACAAGAGTCTTATCAAAGAAATCGTGCAGAATTTAAGCGCGAGGAGGTAGTTGAAATATATCCAGATACTTTGGTTTTCATGCGTGATTTTACATATGCTTATAATGAGCCTATTTCAACTATGTATTATTGGCATCCAAAATATGACGACTATCCTGTAGTTGGCGTTAACTGGAAACAAGCTCGTGCATTTGCGCATTGGAGAACTTTCCATTTAAATGCATACTATGCATACAATGGTGAAAATGGCGTTACAGCATTTAGACTACCTACAGAATACGAATGGGAATATGCAGCTAGAGCTGGAAGAGATCAAACCATGTATCCTTGGGGTGGTCCATACGTAAGAAACGCTAAAGGTTGTTCTTTGGCTAACTTTAAGCCAGGCAGAGGTGATTATGGTGCAGATGGTGGGGTATATCCAATTCGTGTAGCATCTTATTTCCCTAACGATTTTGGTTTGTATGATATGAGTGGAAACGTAGCAGAATGGACTATTACTTCATTTGCTGAGTCGGCTCACTTATTTACTCATGATTTGAATTCTGACTATCAATATGATGCCAAAGAAGAGGATGCCGAAACGTTAAAGCGTAAAGTAATTAGAGGAGGTTCTTGGAAAGATATAGCTCACTATATACAAAATGGTAGCCGTACTTATGAATACCAAGATAGTGCAAATTCATATACAGGATTTAGAACCGTACAAACGTATATCGGAAGATCTAACAGAGACAAAAAATAACACAAAACACAAAATAAACTAAACTAAACTAACACTCAAACTTAAAATTTTAGAAAAATGAAAAACAGTTTTTTAGAAAGTAAAGGCTTCAAGTCTTTCATGGCTAAGGCCTACGGAATCGGTGCAGCAATTGTAATCATTGGAGCATTATTCAAAATTTTACACTGGCCTGGTGCTGACGCCATGTTGATGGTAGGTTTGTTAACAGAAGCTGCTATTTTCTTAATCTCAGCATTTGAACCACCTCATCAAGAGCCAGATTGGACATTAGTTTATCCTGAATTAGCAGGATTGGAGCCGAAAGAAAAGAAATCAACTTCAAACAAAGGTTCTATTACTCAACAGTTAGATAAAATGATGGAAGAAGCTAAAATTGGTCCAGATTTAATTAACAGTTTAGGTAATG
>JAKRSG010000012.1 GCA_022402405.1 Bacteroidia bacterium
TAGCTAGCTCTACCACCAAACGTAAGCGGAATATTAACTGCTTTCTCCACTCTTATTTTCCATGTGCCTTTGCAAATAGTAACATACCCATTTTCAAAAATAGCGGCCAAACCACCTGCTTTCATATGGGTTTGAACCAATGGATTATTTTCGTCCATAGTAAAATACGCAATCTTACAACTTAGTCCTTTTGCCATAGCAGCCGTATGAACATTATCTGCATTTAAAATAGCATACCCATTTGGCAACACACTATTGGGAACTACTGCTTTTACACGAGCCAACTGCTCTATGGTATCAATATCTTGTAAACCCAAATGGTCTTCTGCTATATTGGTAACAATGGCCATATCACAATTATGGAAGCCTAATCCCGAACGCAGAATTCCGCCACGAGCACACTCTAATACCGCAAAATCTACGGTTGGATCTTTTAGCACAAACTCGGCACTAACTGGTCCGGTGCAATCTCCACGCATCATGAGTTGGTTTTGTATGTAAACACCATCAGTGGTAGTATACCCAACTTTATAACCCATGGTTTTTACCATGTGCGCCATTAAACGAGTGGTAGTAGTTTTACCGTTAGTACCCGTAACAGCAATAATAGGAATACGAGCCGTAGCTCCCGGAGGATAAAGCATATCAATAACAGGTTCTGCCACATTTCTTGGCAGACCTTCGGCTGGGTCTATGTGCATCCTAAAACCTGGAGCTGCATTTACTTCTAAAATTGCGCCCCCATTTTCGGTTATTGGCACGCTTAAACTCTCGGCCATAATATCTATACCGCAAATATCTAAGCCAATAATTCTAGCAATACGCTCACACATGAAAATATTATCCGGATGCACAAAATCTGTCACGTCTGTAGCCGTTCCGCCGGTGCTTAAATTAGCGGTTGGTTTCAGCCATAACTCTTTGCCAGCAGGTAAAACGCTATCTAAAGTGAGTTCGTTTTGTTTTAAGATATCGAGTGTAAAATCATCTACTTTAATGCTGGTTAATGTTTTCTCATGACCATAACCTCTGCGTGGGTCTTGGTTAGTAATATCTATGAGTTGTTGAATGCTATGAACGCCATCGCCCGTAACAGAAGCAGGCTTGCGAATAGCGGCAGCAACAAACTTGTAATTTATAACTAATACCCTGTGATCTAAGCCTGTTATAAATCTTTCAACAATAACCCCTCTACCGTACTTTTTAGCTGCTTCTAAACCTTTAAGGGCATCTTCCCAATTGGTAATATTTGTTGTTGCACCCTTACCATGATTACCATCTACAGGTTTTGTTACAATAGGATATTTTACACTATCAACAGCTAATTTTAACCCTTCTTCTGTATATACAATTCTTCCTTTAGGTACAGGAATTTCGGCGGCTTCTAATAGGTTTTTTGTTTCTTCTTTATCGCAGGCAATGTCAACTGCAATGCTACCTGTGGTGCTGGCAATAGTAGCCCTAATTCTTCTTTGGTTTACGCCATATCCAAGCTGAACCAAAGAATGTTTGTTGAGCCGAATATACGGTATGCCTCTGGCAACCGCTTCGTCTACAATACAACCAGTACTCGGACCCAAGCGTTCATCTTCTCTAATCTCTCTTAAGTTTTGAATATCCTCTGCTAAATCATAAGGCTCACCAGCAATAAGAGCTTCTGCAATTTTTACGGAAGCTTTAGCGGTATATACACCAGCCTTTTCTTCCATATAGCTGAACACAACGTTGTATACACCATACTTACCAGTAGATCGAGTTCTGCCAAAACCACACTCCATACCAGCTAAGGTTTGTAGCTCTAGAGCAATATGTTCTATAACATGGCCCATCCAGGTACCATCTTTAACCCTACTAAAAAAACCACCCGGAGCACCAACAGAACATCTATGAGAAAACATACTTGGAAACAAAGCCTCTAATCGTTCTCCAAATCCTTCAATTTTATTGGTAGGTCTTTCTTCCATCTCCTCCAAATCTAATCGCATTTGGATAAGCTTATGCCTACGAACACTCCAATAATTTGGTCCGCGCATAACTTTAATGTCTATAATCTTCATAAGTGCTCTCTTTAATTTTGATACAATATACTGAACCAAACCGAATTTCAAAATTTAACAAAAAAAAAGCAGCTATTTTTTAAATAGCTGCTTTTAAATTTAGTGTTTAGTACTAATTAAAACTCATCTGTTAAGATGTTGATTAAATCAACGATTGCCCAAATCATACAACCACCACCTGTTAAGATGTAAAGAATATTCCAACCAACTGGCTTTTTCTTGTACCATCTGTGTGCAGCCAAGAATCCTAAAAACCACCATAACAAAACTAGAATCCATTTCTCATCTAAGTCTGCTGGTTTAGCAGTTGTTTTAGAATCTTCCTTAACAATCTTGTTAGCAAGTTCACTGTACTCTAATTGAGCGGCTTTAAGCTCCTCTTTAGCAGTTAAAGTTGATTGTTCTTTTTTGCTTTCATTTTTTACAGGAAATGAAGCATAAGCTGTACCACCAAAAATTAGGAAGGCAGCTAAAATGTAAACGAAAAGTTTGTTAGTGTTTTTCATAAATAAAATTGTTTATTTGTTTCTAGAACAAGGTTATTATAAAAGCGGAATGAAAACAATTTTTTGTATACTATTTTTTTTACTTTTTTTTCAACATGCAAATAGTCAGACAAATAAAGATATAGAATTGCTAGGTACCTTGCAGTTATCAACCCAAGAAATCATCAGTTTTAAATTAAAATTTAAAGAATTAGAGAATGGAATAATAGAAGGAAATAGCTTAACAGATATTTTTGGTTCAGACCGAACTACCAGTAAGATTAAAGGAAAGATTGATTGGAAAAAGAAGAAGCTTTCGTTTTATGAAACGGGAAATATTAGCACTAAATCAAGTGCAGAATCTAATACATTTTGTTATATACATGTGAGTGATGCAAGCATAAAAATGGTGAAAGGAAAAACCATTGTGCAAGGCGATTTTACTGGTAAATTTAGCAATGGGGAAAAGTGTACCAATGGAAAACTATACCTTATTGGTGCTGATTATATTAATGAGCTTGCCAAGAAATATTTGAGCTCCGACTTTATAAAAAACGAAGACAGCTTAAAGAGAATGCAGGAGAAATTTACAGACATTAAAGCTAAAGTGGGGGAAAATTATGTGCGCAGCAATGAGGCTTTAAACCTAGAATGGAAGGGCACAGACATTATAATTGATATTTGGGATGCTAGGCAGGAAGATGGCGATGAAATTGCGATTTATGTAAATGAAAAAAGAGTAATTGATAAGTTTGTTATAAAGCAAGAAAAGAAAACTTTGGTAATACCTTATCCTAAAAACAATGAAGCTATCGTAAGAATTCATGGCTTAAGTGAAGGTAATTTTAGACTGTGCACTGCCAACCTCACCTTGCGTGATGAACTTGAGTCTACAGATGTAATTGCCATTATGAAAAAGGGCGAAAACGTGATTGTAAAATTAAAAAGAGACTTGTAAGTATGAAACTATTTAAGTTAACCATACCAGATAAACATAAAAGGAAAGTTGGATATACTTTACTGTTTTTATTGGTAGCGTTTGGATTATTTTTAATGTATTTACCGGCAGATTATTTTGACACTGGTGAGGCTATGTGTTTATCTGTTCGCTTTTTTGATTTAGAGTGTTATGGTTGCGGCATGACGCGCGGAGTAATGCATCTCATACATTTCGAATTTGCCGAAGCTTGGGAGTTTAATAAGTTATCGTTTGTAGTTTTTCCGCTA
>JAKRSG010000111.1 GCA_022402405.1 Bacteroidia bacterium
CACAAGGACTATTAGGACTTTTAGGACGATGTGGACTTTCCGCTTAACATCCCCTTAGGAATGCTATTCTTATTCGTTCATCCAATACACTACCATAGTCTATGGACCATAGACTATCGACCTATCCACACAAATCCAATTGCTTGTAGCTAAATATTTAATTATTTGTTTGTTTGTTTGTTTGTTGCTTTTTTATAAATTGTAATACTTTTTGTCTAATTGGTACTAGCATATGAAAATTAAGCCTATTCTTTTTTTATTGTTTTTAAGTATTCATTTCAATACATTTTCTAGTATTTCATCTGCTAATCCTGTACTTGATTCATTGCTAAATGTGGTAGAAAGGCAGACGGGAAAAGACCGGGTTTTCAGTTTAGGTGAATTGAGCTATCAACTAATGTATGATAATCCTTCTTTGGGCATTCATTATGGTAACTTGGCATTTTTAGAATCATGTAAATTGGGCGACTCACTTTTGATAGCACAAGCATACAATGATTGGAGTATGCCTTACCTAGTGACAGGTGATTTTGATTCTGTGATTATATTAAATAAAGCAGCGTATAAAATAAGAATAGGCAGAGGTAAGGTATTATTGGCAGCATCTAATTTAGCCAAATTGGCTCAGGCTTATTATGAGTTAGGCGATTATAAACAAAGCATAGTAGCCAATTCAAAAGCTGGTTTTATTTATGAAAAAATGGGTGATACCAGTCGCTTAATTCAATTGAGTAATAATTTGGGAGCCTTGTTCGAAAAGAATAAATTATATAAAGAGGCATTTTATTGGTACTCCAAATCGCAGATGTTGGCAGAAGGATATGGAGATTTTAGAGGAGCTGTTTTAGCAAAGACTAATTTGGGTATTTTAAATCGGAAATTAGGGCGTTACTCTGAATCTGAAAAGTATTTTTTAGACGTGAAACATTATATGGATGTTGAAGCTCATGAAAATGATAGAGCCAGGTACTATGAAGCTTATGGTGTGTTGTGTAGGGCTACAGGTAAACACAATCTAGGTATGGATTTATATGAAAAAGCTCTGGCGATTTATGAAGAATTAGGAGATGAGGTGGGAATATGTAATAGTCTAAAAAACTTAGCCTATTGTTATGAAGATCTTAATAAGGCAGAGAAATCTTTAAAATATTTTAAAATGGCGCTTGATTTAGCCCTAAAAAATAAGTTACGAGAACAAGTAGTTTTACTTTATTTTGATTTATATGAGTGGTATAAAAAAAGAAATAATTTTTCTATAGCCTTAGATTACCTTGAGAAATACAGTGAAGGTTCAGACCGACTAAAAGAATTTGATACTAAAAGTTTAATTCAAAAGTACAGTGCCAAATATGAAGTAGAACGTCATAAAAGCGAAACTTTGGCAAAAGATAAATTACTCTTGGAGGCAAATGTTCAATTAACTAAAAGAAACCATTTATTGATTTGGAGTGTGGGTTCAATCCTATTTTTATTGGCTTTATTATTGGTGTTTTATAGTTACTTTAAACAGAAAAGAAAAAATCAACAACTTCAAACTGAAAATGAGTTGAATGAAGAAAGACTGCGTATCTCGAGAGATTTACATGATAATTTAGGAGCTGATTTAACTTGGATAGCTTCCGAGTTAGATATAAAAGCTTATTCTGAACCCAATGTTCAATTTAAAGAAAGTTTACAAACGATGGCAGATAAAATTAGAAATGCCATGATTAGTTTAAGGGAAACAATTTGGGCGATACATCAAACGGAAAGTAATCTTGCTCAGTTATTTACTCGGCTTTCTGAAAATTCTAAAGCCATATTGCAGGCAGCTAATATAAAATGGGATTTACCGCATTCTTTTCCTGAGGTTTCTTTATCTCCTGCACAAACATTACATATTTACAGAATACTGAAGGAGGCGTTAAATAATGCCATTAAACATGCTCAATGTACCCAGATTTTATGCCATGTTTCTCTAAACGAAAAGGAGATTTGTATTCAATTTTCTGATAATGGCATTGGATTCAAACCGAAAGAAAATGGCGAATACAGCTATGGTTTGCAAAACATGAAGAGCAGAGCCGTTGAAAATGGTATGAGGTTTTCGTTTGATAGTAAATCAGGGCAGGGAACTCAAATTAGTATTTGTTTTGAACCTATAACACAAAAGAAAAACCCAGTTTAAGATCTAGGCGTTGAGTGCTGTTTGGCAAATTTCCTTGGTTGAGTAATTTTACAAATTGTGCTTCAGCAAAGAATCCCCATTTGCTCATGAGAGTTAAATTTCCATGTAAAAAGTGTGGTTTTGGATAGGCATTATCTGCTTTTGCGTAACTGATATCAACCGGCTTAGCAAAGCTAATGGTATATGAACTAGAGCCAATCAATAAAAAGGAATTATTTAAATGTCTAACAAGTCCAATAGAAGGACCAGCCCCAATTTGCCAGCCTTGAGGTTCATGCAAAATGATTTTATTAGAGGCGTCGGAATATATTGAACCTATAAAATAATCGTTTAGGTTGAGCCCAATACTAAGGCAGTTTTTGGGTTTAGATAGTATATTCCACGTTCACGTATGCCAGCCAATTATTCCGGCTGTAAGGGTGCTACTTTGCTCGGCGAACATCTTGTTTGGA
>JAKRSG010000112.1 GCA_022402405.1 Bacteroidia bacterium
GACGCCATGATTCCTATTGGTCGTGGACAGCGTGAGTTAGTTATTGGTGATCGTCAGACTGGTAAAACTGCCGTTTGTATTGATGCCATTATCAATCAGAAAGAATTTTATGATGCAGGTAAGCCTGTATATTGTATCTACGTAGCATGCGGACAAAAAGCATCAACTGTAGCGCAGGTAGTTAAAACATTAGAAGAGCGTGGTGCAATGCCTTACACGGTGGTTGTTTCTGCTACTTCTTCTGATCCAGCTCCAATGCAGTTTTTTGCTCCAATGGCGGGTGCTGCTATAGGCGAATTTATTCGTGATACTGGTAGACCAGCTTTAGTTGTTTATGATGATTTATCTAAACAAGCTGTTGCCTACCGCGAGGTATCTTTGTTACTTCGTCGCCCACCAGGACGTGAAGCATATCCTGGAGACGTTTTCTATTTGCACAGTCGTTTATTAGAAAGATCGGCTAAAATTAATGGAACAGACAGTATCGCTCAACAAATGAACGATTTGCCTAATTCTATTAAACATTTAGTAAAAGGTGGCGGTTCATTAACAGCTCTTCCAATCATTGAAACACAAGCGGGCGACGTTTCTGCATATATTCCAACTAACGTAATTTCGATTACGGATGGTCAGATTTTCTTAGAGGCAAACTTGTTTAACTCTGGTATTCGTCCAGCCATTAACGTAGGTATCTCGGTATCTCGTGTGGGTGGTAATGCTCAGATTAAATCAATGAAGAAAGTTGCTGGTACCTTAAAGTTAGACCAAGCTCAATACCGCGAGTTAGAGGCTTTCTCTAAGTTTGGTTCAGACCTAGACGCTGCTACAAAATCTGTATTGGCAAAAGGTGCTCGTAACGTAGAAATTTTGAAGCAAGGTCAGTTCTCTCCATTGCGTGTAGAACAACAAACAGCTATTATTTACCTAGGTACAAAAGGTTTATTAACCGCAGTTCCTGTAAATAAGGTTCGTGAGTTTGAAAGCGAATTCTTAAACTTTATGGAAAACAAACACAAAGATGTGTTAGATGCCATAAAGAAGGGTGGAATTGGAGATGATGTAACCAGCGTGTTGGAAGCAGTTGCAAAAGATTTAAGTGCTAAATACAGCGCATAATTTAACGCAGTTTAAACTAAAAAATGGCTAATTTAAAAGAAGTTCGTATACGTATTGCATCGGTAAACTCAACGCAACAAATCACCAAAGCTATGAAATTGGTGAGTGCAACAAAGTTGAGAAGAGCTCAGAATGCCATTCAACAAATGAGACCTTATGCTCAAAAGTTGAACGCTATTTTGGGTAACTTAGCCGATTCATTAGATGTTGATTCGTTGCAGGTTTATTTTAACCAACGTCCTGTAAATAAGGTGTTATTGGTAGTAATTACTTCGGATAGAGGTTTGTGTGGTGGTTTTAATGCTAACGTAATTAAACTAACCAACAAATTGATACGTGAAGATTTTGCTGGCAAAGAGGTAAGTATTTTACCAGTTGGTAAAAAGGCTTTTGAGTTTTATACCAAAGCCAATGCTAATGTAATTCCTGATTTTAAAGATACGTTTCAAAGTCTAAATGCCGATTCTGGTTTTGCCATTGGCGAATATGTTCTGAACCAATTTAAAGCGGGTGCATTTGATAAAATTGAGATTGTTTACAATCAGTTTAAAAATGCAGCTACTCAAATATTAGTTAACGAGGCTTTCTTACCTATCGCTCCTCAGAATTTAGGTGCAAAGGCTTCTAAAAATGATTATATTTTTGAGCCGGGTAAGGCAGAAATTTTGGAATCTTTGATTCCAAGGATTTTGAAAACGCAAGTTTATAAAGCTCTTTTAGATTCGTTTGCCTCTGAACATGGTGCTCGTATGATTGCTATGGATAAGGCAACTGATAATGCTGGAGAATTGATAAAGGCGCTCAAGTTAGAATATAACCGTGCTCGTCAAAGTGCCATTACCACTGAGATTTCTGAAATCGTGGGTGGTGCCGCAGCATTGAGTGGTTCTTAATCATTCGTACTATTTATTTAAAGCCGAATAACATTTTGTTATTCGGCTTTTTTTTGCCCGTTTGTTTCATTTTAATCTAATACGTCTATTTTTGTTGGGTAAAAATTATACATATGGCAAAAGCAGAAATACACACCGCAAAAGGTGTAATGAAAATTGAATTCTATGAAAAAGATGCCCCAAATACGGTAGCAAACTTTATAAAATTAGCTAAAAGTGGATTTTATGATGGAGTTACTTTCCACAGAGTAATACCTGATTTCGTTATTCAAGGTGGTGATCCAACAGGTACTGGCGCTGGTGGACCAGGTTACAAAATTGATTGCGAATTAACGGGTGAAAATCAATACCACGATAGAGGCGTTTTGTCTATGGCTCATGCTGGCAGAAACACTGGTGGTTCTCAATTCTTTATTTGTCATAGCAGAAATAACACTTCCCATTTAGATCGTAATCACACTTGCTTTGGCAAGGTTGTAGATGGTTTAGATGTAATTGACGATATCCGTCAGGGCGATGTAATGACGAAAGTTGTTATTATGGATTAAAAAAAAAATCCCTACAACGGAAGTTGTAGGGATTTTTTTTGGGAATGGGGTATACTAATTCACCTGAATTTTCTTCGTATACACCTTATCTCCTGCTTGCACTTTTAGCA
>JAKRSG010000113.1 GCA_022402405.1 Bacteroidia bacterium
CTGTCCATGCAAAATATTACATGCAATTTTTGAAGAGCCACATCATGCACCACTTGATCGTAAGCACGCTGCATAAACGTAGAATAAATATTGCAGAATGGAATTAATCCTTGAGTAGCTAAACCTGCGCTAAACGTAACGGCGTGCTGCTCTGCAATACCCACATCAAATGCTCTATCTGGCATTGCCTTCATCATAATGTTCATAGAACTACCAGAAGGCATAGCTGGTGTAATACCAACTATCTTTGGATTCATTTCGGCAAGCTCTACAATAGAGTGCCCAAATACATCCTGGAATTTTGGAGGTTGAGGAGTATTGTTAGAAGACTTAATAATTTCGCCACTGGTTTTATCGAATAAACCTGGCGCATGCCATTTAGTTTGATCCTTTTCGGCTGGGGCAAAACCCTTGCCTTTAACCGTAACACAATGCAATAATTTTGGTCCAGGAATTTTCTTTAAGTCGTTGAATATTTTTACCAAGTGGTTTACATCATGACCATCAACAGGACCAAAATAGCGGAAGCCTAAAGCTTCAAATAAATTGCTGTGTTTTAATAAACCACCTTTTAATGTATCGTGTACTTTAGATAAAATATCTTGGGAGAGCTGACCCAATTTGCTCATCCTATCTAATGCCTTCCAAACATCGTCTTTAAATTTATTGTAAGTAGGCGATGTGGTAATATCTGTTAAATATTCTTTAAGAGCACCTACATTAGGGTCAATGCTCATACAATTATCATTTAAAACCACAATGATATTTGCGTTAGCAACACCAGCATGATTTAATCCTTCAAAGGCCATACCACCTGTAAGGGCACCATCACCTATTACGGCAATATGCTGCTTATCGTGTTCGCCTTTTAACTTACTTGCTACGGCCATACCTAAAGCAGCAGAAATAGATGTAGAAGAATGCCCAACACCAAAAGCATCGTATTCACTTTCTGAGCGCTTAGGAAAACCAGATAAGCCTTTGTACACACGGTTAGTATGAAACTGCTCTCTCCTACCTGTTAAAATTTTGTGTCCGTATGCTTGGTGACCCACATCAAATATCAACTGATCTAAGGGAGTGTTAAAGGCATAATGCAAAGCTACAGTAAGCTCTACCACACCTAAACTGGCGCCAAAATGACCACCATAAACAGAAACAGTATCTATAATATATTGCCTAAGTTCTTGGGAAATTTTTACCAAGTCTGATTCAGCAAATTTTCTGAGGTCTGCCGGATAAACAATTTGGTCCAAATGCGGACCTGCATTAATTTTCATATTTTGCATAAAGGTAGTTGCAAGTTAAGGTTTTACAAGGATTTAATACAAGTAACAATAAAATGCCTACAAGGTTTTAAATGCCTCTTGAGCGTGTGAAAATACGCATATCCTTTAACTTAGGAAAGCTAACGGAAGAAATTAAATTTCATTGTGCACAAACTACAATCTTGCATCACTCACAATCAAATCTTTTGGATGAATAGAAAGAACAGGAATAACGCTGCCTTTAACCATTTGCTGTGAGTATTTTCCCGAGAAGAAAGAAGTAAGATTCGTTTCTTGTTCTGTCATGATTACAATTAATCCAGCATCAATTTCCTTTGAAAATTCAAGCACTTGTTGAGTTGGATTACCACCTAATCTTACGTCCGAAACACAACGCACACCCTTTTCCTCAATGTTTGCTGTAACTTGCCTAATGTAGTTATTAATTAACACTTCGGTATCTTTACTTTTATCATTAGAAACACCCAATACCACTATGGCTGAACCAAACGCTTTTGCCATAGAGATTGCATAAGGCACTTTCTGACGCGTTTCAAAAGATGAATCTATAGGCACAACAATTTTGTTTAGGTTAAAATTTTTACCGTTGCATGGAACTGTAAGAACCAAACGCTCTAGATGATCTATAATTTTGTTGGCTTCTGCAGCTGTAGCTACACCCGAATTTCCATTTTCTGAGCTTAATGGAAGAATCATTAAATCGCTCTCTGTATCTACAAATTTTTTGGATAATTCTTTAATTGAATCAACCGAAATAGTTTGATAAGTTGATGGTAAATCTTCAGGAACCGCTCCTATTGTAAAAGCAGTAACCTGTGAGCGAAAATAACGCTGCAAAATACTTGCTAAATCCATTGCCGATTTGCAGTTGTTAGCACCCTTAAGTGCAATACAAAAATTTGGGATTACAATAGCCATACATTCTAAAATTTTTACACAATGTATTAATATTTTCTTAAAAAAATAAAAAATAATAGAAAAATTTATTTTTTTTCGTATTTATGTAGCTTTTTTTCTACGCACAAGATATATAAAGCGCTATTTTACAATTAGTTATGCCTAATTTGAAGGCGTATTAATTTATTGCTAAAATAAAATAGTTTTGCACCCAATCAGGAATAAAATGGAAGAAAATTTTGAATGTAATCTGTGCGGAAATACATCTGCTAATAGAATACCTTTTAGATATAAATTTAAGGATAAATTTTTATGGGCTGTAAAATGTACTAGCTGTGAGTTAGTTTCTATTTGGCCGCGACCAAGCGACACTGAAATTACGGAGATGTATGCCGATGATTATTTTGTTGGTTCAGACAACAAGACCCACCATATGGATGTGGCTTATGTGGATTTATTATCATCAGGTGATTATCAAAA
>JAKRSG010000114.1 GCA_022402405.1 Bacteroidia bacterium
AAATACTCGCAACAATAAGGGTAAACTTTAAGGTAAGCGAGTTCTTTATATTCATGCAGGGAATTAATTGTCGGTTTTAACAATATATCCCATGCCAACCATGGTATGAATGATTTTTTTAGAGAAGTCTTTATCTATTTTCTTACGCAAGAAATTGATATAAACATCAATTACATTAGTAGTGGTATCAAAACCTGCTGCCCATACTTTCTCTAATATTTCATTTCTAGAAATAACTCTGTTTTTATTGCGAATAAGGTATTCTAATAAAGAAAATTCTTTGGCTGTTAGGTCTATTGTTTTACCACCTCTTCTGGCTACTTTTCTAAGTAAATCTAGTTCTAAATCCTCTAAAACCAATATTTTCTTTTCTGGTACTGGCTCTTGAGTATATCTTTTGGTAAGGGCTCTTAAACGCGCTAAAAGCTCTCTAAATTCAAATGGTTTAACTAAATAATCATCGGCGCCAGCGTCTAAACCGTTCACCTTTTCTTCGGTTGCACCCAATGCTGTAAGCATTAAAATAGGAGTGGTAATGCCTTCTGCACGCAGTTCTTTGGCTACTTCCATTCCGTTTAAATACGGAATCATAACATCCAAAATAATCGCATCAAACGAATTATCCATCGCCATTTTCTTGGCAAATAATCCATCATAAGCAACACTCACTTCGTTGTTTTGCTCCTCTAAACCTTGTTTTAAAAATGATGCAACCTTTGGTTCATCTTCAACTACTAATAATTTCATAATATTTCGAAAACAATAATAATTCTTATTTTCATTTATTGCAGATAAAAATTATTAATATTTGTTAAATTTTGGGTTAAACTTTTCTTAAAAAAATCAACCACCAGCCTTCTTGCATTTATATCCTAAATCGCCTAGATATTTTAAAAGTTTATCTCTAAAATCTCCCTGTATCAATATCTCATAATCTTTAGCACTACCGCCCACTCCGCAGTGTTTTTTTAGCTTGCTACAAAGCTCATTCATATCTTGGTCTGAACCAATAAAGCCCGTAACGCGCGAAACCATTTTGCCTCCACCTTTTCTATCTAAATAAATTTTTAGGTTTTGTTGCTGGGGTGGAAGCGTTTCTTGAATCTCTTCAGATTCTTGTTGGTAAGAAAAATCTGTATCGGTAGAAAACACCACACCGCTTCTGTTTTTATTTTTATTACTCATAAAGTTAAACCGGAATTACAACGTTCAAAGATAAGGGATGCATGGTTATTTTTACATCTTTTGGAAACCAAATGGCTTCTCCATCTATATTTACAAAATTGTCTTTGGCTCTGCGCACCCACATGTCTTTTACCAGGGCAGTTTTTACATGCTTAGATAGGTGCAAGTTTTTAAGAAATAATTTACTTCCTAACCCAATAAAATTTAACCAATTTACATTCTCTATAACGCTCATATTAAACTCCCCATCGTGTAACAAAGCCGGCGGCGAAATGTAGGCGTTGTTGCCATATTGTGGTCCGTTACAAATAGCCAATATAAACGCAGAATATTTCTCTCTATAAACCTCTTTCTCTCTCTCTTTCTCTTTCTCTTTCTCTCTCTCCTTCTCCAAAACTCTCTCCACCCAAATCTCTTCCGACTTAAAACTCCTTATAGCCCTTAAACTTTCCTTAGCGTAGGTCTTAAATCCTCTACTGCCAGCTTGCGCAAAGGCTGCGCTTACGTGTGCATCAAAGCCAAATCCACATACATTAAAAAAGTAACTGTCGTTGGCGCTACCGCAATCTATTTTTATAATTTTAGATTGGTTCAGCCCGATAATGGCTTTGGCGCTTTGCATAGAAATACCAAGGGCTCTAGCCAAGCCATTGCCTGAACCAAATGGTACTATGCCTATAGCTGTTCGACTGTTTACCAACTCGCTGGCAATCTGATTTACGGTTCCATCGCCGCCTACAGCCACGGCAATATCGTAGTTGTTTTGAACACATTCTTGAGCCAAAAAGCTTGTGTGGTCTGCGCTTTCGGTAAAGGCAAACTCGGGTTCAAACTGTTCTTTGTCTATTTTTTGCTGAACCAATTCTGGTATAAAGCCTTTGGATTTGCCTCCAGAAATGGGATTGATGATAAATCTAACGCGCTTTTTATCCGACATGTAGTGCGAAATTTTTTGGTAAAGGTATTCATTCGTTTTACAAATAGTATATTCGACAAATTATTTTAATGAACTGGATAAATTTATTGGGAGCATTTAGGCATGGCGATAAAGAGGCTAGGCCCTTAAGTGAAGCTCAGAATAGAAGTATTTTTGAGCAAGATTATGATAGAATAATCTTCTCTACTCCGTTTAGGCGATTACAGGATAAAACGCAGGTAATTCCGCTGCCAGAATATGATTTTGTGCATAATAGGCTTACGCATAGTATTGAGGTTAGCAGTGTAGGTAGAACGCTTGGCAAAATAGTGGGTACAGCCCTGCTAGAGAAATATCCGGAGCTAAAAACAATGCAACTTTCTCATCACGATTTTGGTGCTATTGTGGCTGCAGCAAGCTTGGCTCATGATATTGGTAATCCGCCATTCGGACATAGCGGTGAATCTGCCATATCAGAATATTTCTTAAATGGAAAAGGTGCTGTTTACCAAACTAAGTTAAGTGCAGCCGAGTGGAATGATGTAACCCGATTTGAAGGGAATGCTAATGGCTTTAGAATATTAACCAATTCTGCTAGTTCGGCAGCAGGAGGACTGCGATTAAGCTATCCAACATTAGCTGCGTTTACCAAATATCCTAAAGAAAGTTTGCCTGTACTTCCAAAAGGAAGAGCTAGTGAAAAGAAATTTGGCTATTTTCAGAGTGAACAATCTTTGTTTGATGAGCTGGCTTTGCGCCTTGGAATCATGCAAGTGCATAACGATGAAGCTAACTATTATCGCAGGCATCCGCTAGCATTTTTGGTGGAAGCTGCTGATGATATTTGTTATCATATCATAGATTTTGAAGACGGACTAAGATTGGGTTGGATAGACTTTGAGTGGGCGGAGAAATTACTTATTCCCATTGCAGGCAAAGCTCTTTACCAAGCTAATTACGATGCCTTGCAGCATGTAGAAGAAAAAGCATCTTATTTAAGAGCGGTAGCCATTAATAGTTTAATTAAAGAAATGGCAGAGCTTTTCTTGGCGCATGAAGAGGAAATTCTGCAAGGTAATTTTGATACTTCGTTGATAAAATTGAGTAAACATTCTCAAGAAATTGAACAGATAAAAGCCATCTCTCTGCAAAAAGTTTACAAAGCCAAAGAGGTAATAGAAATTGAGGCTGCCGGCTTTGAAGTGATTGGCGGTTTGTTAGATATGTTCTTACAAGCCTTGCAACAAATTTGTATGCCAAATGTGGTAAAAATGCAGTATAAACACAAAAAAATTGGGGAGTTATTGCCGCTGTATTTACAGAATCCTAAAAAGGAAATCAGAGAAAGTGAGTACCTCCAAATTATTTCTGTTTGCGAGTTTGTGGCTTCTTTAACTGATAGGCATGCGATAAGTTTATTCAGAAAATTAAAAGGAATAGAACTCCCAAATTAGTGAAAACATTTCAATTAATTTGGCTGTTTAGTTTGAGTATTTGATAAAATGATTGGGTTATATATATTTGACCAAAACAAGTAAGATATGAATTTAGGAAATGAATTCCGCAAATATGCGGTAAAACACAAAGGCATCAGTAGTTTAAAGGTTGATGCGTATATGGAAAGTACTTTCGAAGGCATGACGCGCACCGTAATTGAAGAGCGCCCAATGAACTTTAGAGAGATAGATGTATTCTCGCGTTTAATGGCAGATCGCATTTTGTTTTTAGGTATGCCTATAGACGATTATGTGGCCAATATCGTGCAAGCTCAATTGTTATTCTTAGACTCTATGGATGCTCGCAGAGATATTCAAATGTATATCAACTCTCCAGGTGGTTCTGTGTATGCAGGATTAGGAATCTATGATACCATGCAATGGGTTAATCCAAATGTGGCTACTATCTGCACGGGTTTAGCAGCTTCTATGGCAGCAGTATTATTGTGTGCCGGCGAAAAGGGTAAGCGTTCTGCTTTGCCTCATGCTCGTGTTATGATTCACCAACCGCTAGGTGGCGCTCAAGGTCAGGCTTCTGATATCGAAATCACCGCCCGCGAAATCCAAAAATTGAAGAAGGAATTATACGATATCATCGCTTCGCATAGTGGTCAGCCTTTTGATCGTGTGCAAGCCGATAGCGACCGTGATTATTGGATGATTGCCGCAGAAGCAAAGGAGTATGGAATGATTGATGATGTTTTGTTAAAACATAAAAAAGAAGAGTCTAAATAGCATTTTAATTGTTTTATATTCGCAGGCTGTTCTTAGCAAAGAGCAGCCTGTATTATTTTAGTTGAACCCAAAATGGCGAAGAAAAAAGAAGATATATGCTCTTTCTGTGGAAGAGGTAGAAGTGAAGTAAATTATTTGATTTCTGGTATTGATGCACTTATATGTGAAAATTGTATCGGACAAGCGTTTAGAATCATTAATGAGGATAAGGAAACAGAGAGTAAATCTGCTGCCATGGAGGCAATTCAATTGCTTAAGCCTGCCGAAATAAGCGCGTATTTGGATCAGTATGTTATTGGTCAGCACGACGCTAAAAAGGTTTTAAGTGTAGCCGTTTATAATCACTTCAAAAGAGTTTTAGCCAAAAAAACAAATGATGTAGAATTAGAGAAATCAAATATTCTTATCGTTGGCGAAACGGGTACCGGAAAAACATTATTGGCAAAAACATTAGCCAGAATGTTACAAGTGCCGTTTTGTATTGCAGATGCCACCGTACTTACAGAAGCGGGTTACGTGGGCGAAGATGTAGAAAGCGTTCTTACTCGCTTATTACAATCTGCCAATTACGATGTAGCCGCCGCCGAGCGTGGTATTATCTATATCGATGAGATGGATAAGATTAGTAGAAAAAGCGATAATCCAAGCATCACCCGCGATGTTAGTGGCGAAGGCGTTCAACAAGCGTTATTAAAGATATTAGAAGGTACCGTTTCTAATGTGCCGCCTCAAGGTGGTAGAAAACATCCAGATCAAAAAATGATTCAGATAAATACAGAAAACATCTTGTTTATCTGCGGTGGCGCTTTTGATGGCATCGATAAAATGATTGCTCGTCGTTTGCAAACGCAAGCTATCGGTTTTAAAACAACAGAATTACCTACTAATGGCGAAGATAACAATATGTTACAATATGTTTCTGCTGCCGATTTACGTAGCTACGGACTCATCCCAGAAATCATAGGCAGACTCCCAGTTATCTGTCACCTAGACCCACTAGATAAAGCCACTCTAAAGCGCATTCTGGTTGAACCAAAAAATGCTTTAATTAAGCAGTATATTCACCTCATGGCTTTAGAGAACATCACTCTAAGTTTTGAAGATGCCGTAATAAACATGATAGTAGATACTGCCTTCGAATTAAAACTTGGCGCCAGAGGATTACGCAGCATCTGCGAAGCTCTCATGATGGATTATATGTACGATGCACCTAGCTCAAAAGACGTAAAAACCATCACGATATCGGCCAAAGAAGCTAGCAAAAAAATGGAACTCGTGAGGTTAAAGAATTTTCAGGCTGCCTAGGGGGGAAGGAATCCGAAATTCTAAATCCGAAATTCGAAAATAGTTAGCCCTGAAAGGGTGTGATATGTTAAGATAGGGTGTGAGCCCTATCTGTACCATGATGCCGCGTTATATTAGCCCTGAAAGGGTGTAATCTTCTGCTTCTACTGGGATGTGTGTGGTGATCGTGAATCGTACTCGATGGGTTACACTCATCGCTACGTATTCGGTGTGCTACACCCGTCGCTACGTATTCGATGGGCTGCACCCATCGCTACGTATTCGATGGGCTGCACCCATCGCTAGCAGATTGCACCCTTTCAGGGCTTTTTGTTTCTACGTGGATGTGTATCGTGTTACGATGGGCTTCACCCATCGTTGGTGGATGGCGCCCTTTCAGGGCTTTTTGTTTTTACACCGAAGTATAGTTGGCCCTGAAGGGGTTTAATATGTTAAAATATGGTTCAGCCTTATCTGTACCAAAAGGCTGCACCTCCTTAGCCCTGAAAGGGCGCAATCATTCAGCATCGGGTAATATACTATTCCCAAACGTACTTCTCATCATATTCAACTTTATACTTTTTTAGAAAGGCTCGATATTCTTCTTGAAAGCTTTTCTTGCTGTGATGTTGGTGCTGATTAGTAATGTATGCAATGACGGTATCTACTTGTGCGGGATTGACTGAAAATACTCCGTAACCATCCTGCCAGTAAAAATTTTCGTAGCCGGTTCCTTTAGACTTAATCCATTTAGATGAATGTGATTTTAGTTCTTCAAGTAACTTCATTAATGCTACCTTTTTGGATAACATACAAAGGATATGTATATGGTCTGTATAGCCGCCTACTTTAATTACTTGGCAGTCGAGTTTGTTGCAAATACCACCGAGGTAGCTATGCAGTTCTGCTTCTACGGGTGGATGTATCAGCGGCTCTCGATGTTTGGTGCTGAATACGATATGTATATAATTTTTAATGAGTGACTGTCCCATAGTGTTTATATTTTGGCTTTTGAATATAGGTAAATGCTTCTTCTCTATCCTGCTCGTGTTATAGCCCAAGTAAGCATGTTGTTGTTTACATTTACTTCGTTTCTCATGGTTGAGATTCTTCGCTGGCGCTCTGGATGAGCCTAACTTAGAGGTTTTAATGACACAGGTGTATAGAAAATACAAATTTTTATGCGGATTAATTGTTAAACCAGCTTAGTATTTGTTTAAATAACTATAAATCTGCTAAACTTGAATTTTTTCTTATATATGATTTACCATCAACAAGGTTTAATTTTCTTGCTTCATAAGTGATACTTAACCAATCGAAATTAAGATTTTCTTGAATTTCTGAGCTTGAAAAAATTAGCAGTGTCGAAACGATATTATTAGGACTTATTTCGTCGATTCCATTAACATCTGGGTTATTTGCATTATGTTTATTCAGAGTTTCCTTATCATACAGACTTATTTGCTTTTCCTCAATTTTGTTACAGAAATAAATTTGACCCTTTTGATTTGAGAATTGTAATGTATTTAGCAAATGAATATCCTTAACATTGGATACATTGAATATTGATTTTTTCTTCGGTCCAATATTGTAGGCACCGCTGTCATAGAGAGCCAACAAGGTATTACTGGATAATGGAAGGAATAAAATTAATCCAATAGTAGAGTATCCGGTTTTGCTAATTTTCAATTGTTTTGAAATATACAGTTTGTTGTATTTTACTAATGGATGGTCTGAAGTGATAAATGGAATATTTGTATTGTTTTTGATAACTTTGTAATCCAAGTCCTTAATACATTTCATCACACGAGAGGACATTCTAAATGATTCAGCAATCGCTTCTCTTTTTCCGATCTCTAGTTTTACGTTTGAAGGGTGCTTACCAGCAATTATTTCATCTCCTATAATTAATTGATTCATTAATAAATCAATTGCAGTAGGAGTCCTCATAGCCATTGTACTGATAAAGGTTAATAATTGAGCATATTCAATTGAGTTTTTTCTTACAATAATACCACGTTTAGTAATTTTAGTTAACACACTTGCCCAAGCACCCTCATATTTAGCAAAAAAATTCTCAATGACTTCATCTTTACCATAAAAATGTTTTTTGCTTGCCTGATTTTTAATGGAAGTACTATCGGAAAAAATATTATTTTTCCTATTATAAATACCAATTGATTTGCGGTCATCATTATTCGAAAAATTCCGCAAATAAAACTGAGGTATATAATGTTGATTTTCTTTATTAGCCAAACGTTTTTTACTTAATTTTAAACTTCAATTATAAAATCTCCAGTTTCATCCCAAGATAAGTTAGGGTGAAATAAAACTAATGCGGTTTCTTCCAATACTGGTTTTTCAATTAATGACCTTCTTTTCATTGGTTGGCCTCCATTACTGTTAAATCTTTTAATAGCCCGTTCAACAGTGCTTTTTTTTAGCTCTCCATTCTGACCACCGCTTTTTCTCTCAATAATAATTTTGTCATTTTCTAAAAGTAAAACACGGTATGCCTTATGTTCTTTAAGAGAACAGTATATCATTTGTGTTAACATTGCTTTTTTTGCTGCATTACAGATTAATTCCCATGCATTTTCAACTATTATCATATTATAACACTCTCAAGGAATTTTGTTTATTTGGTTGCCAATATTGATTTGGTAAATAAAATTGGTCGGTATATCCAACCACTGAAGTTTTACTACTGATGCCGCTTTTAATGCTATCCATCTGAGTAATTAAACGATCTCCATGCTCCTGGGGGCATTGGATGATAATTTTTGCCTTTGGATTAAGCTTTGAAAAAATTTGGATATCCGTTTGTCTATTAAAAATTGGAAATGAATAACCTATAGCAATTATAAAATCTGCTTCTGCAATCTTTTCAGAAGCTGACCTTCTGTAGTGGTCTACTAAATTATCGTTTTCCCATGAAAACTTTATTCCAGTTTTTATTAAAGGGTCATTAGAATCTTTTAATGCATTCCAAAAAACTGTATGCGATTCAAAGTCATAATTATAAAACGCCTGTATTGTGCCTGAAGGATTAAACCAAGCTGTGCCATTCAATTTCAATATTTGACTATTTTCCTTAGTTTCATAACCAATATTCAAATTTTTGCCAACTTCAATTAAATCGTTTTGGTCTTGGTAAAATGAAAACGCCTGTTCTAATTGCAAATCATAATTCCATGAAATAATACTTATATTCTCAGGTAAATGAAAATCAAACGTTAAAATGGAAGCAAGCAGACTATCATATCTGGGATCTAACTTTTGAACTAATCTATTTTTGTTATCAAATGATGTGATTTCGTTGGAAAAATTTTCAGTTTTAGAAAAATTTAAGCGTCGATAGGTAAGCAGACAACTTATTATCCTTTTTATATATTCGTATTCTTTATCCCAATATTGATATTCTTTAGTATCAACCAAATAAGATTGTCTTTTTAACCAATATTTTCTAGCCAATGTGTCAATCGAATTATGTGCTTTTATTTCCACTAATTTTGAGTAAAAATTACTTAATTTAGAACGAACGATTTGATAATTTGTATTTGATTGGTTTACCTCAAAATTAGATATATAATCCATCATCTTCTCCAATTCGATTGGAATCTCATTTACAATTGGTAGCGCATTATAACTTGCTCCAGCACCTAGCAGGTAACATATATTAGCTTGCTTATTATCCATTTTTAGTTTATTATAAATTAAAGACCACTTGCATATATTTTAGCTGCATCATTAATCTCAATAATAAGTTCTCTCGAATTATTGCATTCCTTATCCCATTTCTTTAATATTGGATGTAATATATTACGTAATCCGATAAATTTTTTATCCATTTCTTTAGAGTAAGAATTAGCCAGTTTACTTCTAACTAGTAGATTTGGGAAATACAACTCAAGAGATAGGTAATTGGCAAAAGCTAGTGCAGCTGAATATCTAGCAGTTGGAGATTTTAAATCAAATTCTGTTTTTATTTCATTCTCTAATGTTTCAAAAATGGTGATTGGGTTGTCATAATTATCTATTATTTTATTAAGGGGAAATCCATACTCAATAAAATATGGAATCATTTTATGATGTTGCAGATTGTTAATCAGGTTTATTAAACAATTTGGTAAAGTCCAAGGATCCTCTGTGTTTACGCTATAAGGCGTGGTCAAGTTTAGAATTAAAAAGTGATCCATTTTCATTCCTAAAATATAGTCGAAATAAATATGGAGAAGCTCATGTGTAAAACAAATAATATTCTTATCATCCCATGAAGGCATATCAATCACATATGGTCTTACACTATTTATTTGCCAGCAATCAATTGGGTCATATACTTTTCTTAGAAAGACTTTAAAAGGATTTTTTGATTCAATTTCAAATAAGAGCTTTTTTGTTTGGGGCATTAAATATGGCTCTAAAGGCACAAATTTATTTTCAATTTCATTCATAATATTATTATTGCCCAAAACTATAATTATCAGTTTTATTAATCCAATTCCTTGATTCAAATATAGCTGAAATGAAATTCTGTTTAGGTCATTAGCTTTGTTCTTTTAATGTGTTTAAAATCTTTTGCTCAAGTTGTTCTTGTTCCTCAACCTCCTTTAGTAGCAATTTTACTTCTTCATTTGCTAAAAGCAAAGATTCCTTTTGCTTTTTGTGTTTTTCAAAATGATGCTCTAAATTCAAGTACTTACCATAAATTTTTAGAGTAAGTTTCTTTTCAAAATACTTCCAAAATTCAAGCCCTTTTTCTGGATTACCAAAACTTATAAAAGCTATACATGCTACAATAAAAAATAACAAGCCTAAGTAACTACCTATATCAAGCAAGGTTAATTTAAAAGTAATATTAACAAATAAAGAGATGGCTATTATAATAAAAACAATTGATGCCCTTGCTGCAATCAATACTCTCTGATTGATTTTATCAAGCTTTAATTTCAACTGCTTCTTCTTGTTTAAGAGTTCTTCAATCTTTTCAAATTGGGAATCAATAATTTTCTTTCTTTCTTCTAAACTTCGCCTTTTATTTTTTAATTCTGAATCGAGAAAATTTAACTTACCTAGAGTTAAGAGATATAATACGACAATAACAATTAAAATGATAATTGTTATAGGCAATATGAGGTTAGTATCTTCCTTTTTATTCTCCATAATTTTTATCCCCCACCTTTACCTGCCCATTCATCAGCATAGGTAACAGCCAATCGCGGAGTTCGGTGAGTTTTTGGTTTTCAGAATTATTTAACTCTCTTTTCTTCCTGATTGGGTGAACCAATTCTTCAAACCTTTCTTCAATCTTATTTTTGGGTCTTAGAATTTGAAGCTTTTTTATACCCTTTACATTGAAACTAGTAAAGAAGGCTCCTGCGTCGGTATTGAGCCTAATTTGCCTTTTTATATCAATACCGCGAAAAGAAAGAAACAAATAAGTTGAACAGATTTTATTTGGCCGAATTGCTGTAATATTTCTACCTATACCAGAAACAATACCTTTTGGCATTTGGGCGGTTGCTGCAACGCGTCCTGCATTTGTAATTAAAATATCATCTTCTTTAACTTCGATTCTTGTTGTCCATCTCCTATATTCTTCCTTAGTAACATAATATTTACTTTTTAAATCCAATAGACCATCGTCTTTTATATTATCCAATTGTAAAAGAAATGAATTTTCATCCTCAAATATCAAATCAGATTTCTTTGAATGCAAACAGTCAATAATTGAACAGCTTTTTTCGATTCCTTCTACCTCCCAACCCTCCGGAATCTCCCTCTTCAATTCTTCATTCCAAACCATTTTACCGCCGCTGCTTTTATAGGGTTTGCCTGTTAGGTTTGGGTTTCCCATTTTTGTTGCTAAATCAGCATCTATGGAAAAATCAAACTGCACAAACCAATAATCATATAGCGTTTTTGCCATTGCTTCTAACTCTGCATTGATGCGGTTATTGAGTTCGATTTTGGAATCTAAGGATGAAAGGACGGAGGCGATGTTATTCCATTCTTGAAATTCTGGAACTGGAACTTCAAAATCTTGAATTGACTTTAGGGATAAATTTTTAATTGTGGAGCCAGTTGCTACATTTAAAAAATATTCTTGAACAAATGGGAGTTGGAAATAGTAGTAGTAAAATTTATTAATGGGAGTTTTAAAGTTTAGGTAGGCAGAACTTTTGCCAAGCATTACTTTTTCATTTCTGTAAAATGCCATACTTCCTAGTGTCCCATTAATGGAGAGTAGAAGCGATTTATCATTAAGAGGAATATAATTATTATTTAACTCTTCCTCAGAAACGCATTTGGTATTCTTGTTTATTTCTATCTTGCCATTCTTCAAATTATTACCATTGATAAAATATATATTCGAATCTTCAACATACGTTGGGGTGCCATGTAATCCATCCCCTATTTTCGTGCATAGGTTAGATAGCTTTTCAAGTTTCCAATTATTCATACCTCAACCCCTTCAATTGTTTCTGAATTTCTTTTTCCAACGTTTTTGATTCTGCAAAAAGGCTGTCTAGGTTGGTTTTAAAGCTATTCATTTTAGCTTCAAATTCTGCAGGTGTTATGTCTGTATATTCTATCTTTACTTCAAAATATTGGCCTGCGCTAAAGCTGTAGTTCTTTTCTTTTATCTGTTCATAGCTTACTACAACCGAAAAATCTTCTTTGGCTTCGTGTTTATTAAAGGTTTCAATTATTAATTTTTCTTCTTCTTCTGAGAGTAATGTTTTTTGGTTCTTGCCATCTTTTACGGTTGTTCCTAATTTAGATGCATCCATTAATACTATATCGCCTTTGGTATTGGCTTTATCTAAAAATAAAATACTTACGTTGGTACCTGTAGTGGCAAAAATATTACTTGGCATACTCACCACTCCTCGTAGCATTTTTTGTTCTACTAATCGTTCGCGTATTTTCTTTTCTATACCACTTTGCGCGGTAATAAAACCTGTTGGTACTACAATGGCTGCTCTTCCTTTTGTAGATAGCGAATACATAATGTGCTGAATAAACAAAGGATAAATGGCCATCTTGTCTTTATCCTTTTTAGGCACGTTTGGAAAGCCTGCAAAAAATCGCTCGCTGTTTTGTTTGGTGTCTAAGCTAGAAACCCACTCACTAAAATCTAATTTAAATGGTGGATTTGATACTATATAATCAAACTTTTTTAAGCTTTTATCTTCGTTTGTATGGTATGGAACCAACAATGTATTTCCTTGGATGATATTTTGAATAGAATGAACCAAGTTGTTTAATATCAAATTCAAACGCAGCATGCTGGTAGACTTCTGCGAAATATCTTGGGAGTAAATAGTACAGCGGTCTACACCAATTTCGTGTGCTAAACACATTAACAAGGTGCCCGAACCACTTGATGGATCATATCCTGTTACATTGCTCACAGGTTTATCAACTAATATGCAGGCCATAATTTTAGCTACTGCATGTGGGGTATAATATTCGGCATATTTTCCGCCACCGTCTTTGTTGTAATCTTTAATGAGGTATTCAAAAATGGTAGAGAAGAAATCGAACTTCTGATTGAATATTTTCTCGAAACTGAAATTCACCAATTGGTTTACTATGGCCTTGCAGAAATTATCTCTCTGACTGCTATCTGTAATATAATTACTCAACTCATCAAACAAGACAATTTTTGCCCCTGTACCTGTTTTTACTGAGAAAATATCGTTGTTAAAAATAGCAATATCACGTAAGGTATCATCAAATAATTTGGCAAATTCTGCTGTATCTTGTCGGTTGTAAAGATTAGAAAGAAAATGTTCTCTTTTTAGTTTGGCGCTATCGGGACTCATTCGCAATAACAACATTTCATATTGTTGATCGCTGTATTTGGCAATTTCTTTTTCCCAACTTTCTGCTGCTGCTAATTTGGGTTCTAGAAGTTTTACTTCATACCCAAATTTATCATTCATAAATTTATAGAGAAACACTTGGGTAATGATTTTAAATTCGTTTCCATCATTCCCTAATCCATACGATGTACAAACACCTTTCAGGTTATCTATCAGCTCTTTTGTTTGCGACGTAAAATTTTGTGTTACCATGCTTTATTTCCTTGATATTCGTTCATATATTCTTTTACTAAACAAGTATTGATATACTTGGCTGTTGCGGGGTCGAGTTCTATTTTGTTTTTTCCAAAACTACCAATTACCATCGGAATTAGAAGCTTGTCAAAATAGCTTTCATTGTTAAGCATTTGGGTATTAATCAAAACCTTTTCATCCACTTGCTTTTTAATATCTATAAGGGTATCACATATTTCGCTTTCGCGTTTAGAAACATTGCCCTTCTCCAAAATGCGTTTATGCATGCGGGCGTATTTGGCATCGTTTTCATATTTGGCTTTGAGTAAATTGTTTTTGCGGTTTAACTCGGTTACTTTATCATATATCTTTTGTAGTGAACCAATATTAGCGCGCATATCTTCCTGTGTAATTTCATCCAGATTCTTTTTATCGAATAAGCGTTTTAACTCATCATATAAATTTACAAATTGTGGATCAGATTGGTCGAAATTGCCTCCCAAAGCTTCACGGGTTTTGCGAAGCATGTCTTTTAACTGGTCTGCAATTACCATCTCTTCTTCGGAAACTTTGCGGAACATAAAGACCACATTTTCCAAGGCTACATTAAGTAAATTGGTGGTATCTACATTGTTTTCAATATTGGCTTTTAGGTTCAGCAAGGCTAAATGCCTGCTTGCTTCATTGTACAATTCATTCAACTTTTTGAAATCAACTTTCTCCAATAAATCAAAATGACCTTCTAAGCGAATAAGGTTGTAAATGTTCTTCGCAATCTCTAGTGCCTTCTTAATCTCTAATACTTGTTTGCGGTCTTCAATCTGACTAATTTGCTGTGAGAATACTTCTGCATTACGTAAATCGTAATGAAATAACTTTTCTCTGATGTTTTTAATTTCTTCCTCAATCTCTTCTTTTGATATAAAGAGATTAGAATAGTTTTGCATTTCGTCGCCCAACTCTTTCTGCAACTCATCAAAGTAGGCTTTGTTGGTAGCATCAAACTCTTTGGTTATGTCTGCAAAATCTACCACATAGCCATATCTAAATTTTTTATAGGGGCGATTTACACGAGTAAGTGTTTGCAGTAAATTATGGTTCTTTATTACTCTGCCTATATATAATTTTTTAAGACGTTTGGCATCAAAACCTGTAAGCAGCATATTGTAAACAAAGAGTATATCAATTTTTCCGTCTTTAAAATCTTCTACTTCTTTTTTTCTATCTTCCTTTGAACCTGCATCATGCAATATCAATGAGGCTTTTAGGTTTTTATTGGGTTCAACCAGTTCTTTTTTATATGCTAAAAAGGGCTCTGCGGCTAAGTCATAGATTTGATCTGGTTCCTTAATAGTATATTGCGTATAATGGTTTTTAGCCTCAAAAATTTGAAACAGTTTGCGTGCTTGTTCTGAACTATCACAAACCACCATAGCGCCAATGGTGTTGTCGCCAAACCGTATTCTGCTTTTTATAAAGTCTTGTACAATATAATCTAACATGGGTTCAGCAAACTTTTCGTGAGCATAAATCACTCTTTTATCTGCATCCCCTTTTAAAATCTCTACTTCTTTTAAAGCTTCTTTTAACTGCACCTTATAGGTGGTTTCTATATCCTCACGAATTAGTTTTAGGGTATAACCATCGGCAATGGATGCGTTATAGTAATATTTGTGAATGTAATCACCAAAGGTTTGACGAGAAGTTCTGTCCGTTCCTATTAATGGCGTACCTGTAAGTCCAATGATAATGGCGCTTCTATCAGAATTTAACAAGTTAGCTAAGAAGCTGCCGGTTGGATTATAGCTTCTATGAACTTCATCTAAAAAGTAAATGCGTTGCGTGTTAATATCATAATCATTGGCTTTTAACACATCTGTATCGTCTTTAAATTTTTGGATATTAACTACTGTTATTTCCTTTTTACCCGAAAGATTATGAATGGCTTGTTTGGTTCTAAAATTTTGAATCAGTTCGTCTTTAGAATTTACGGTATGTACCATTAATCCTCGAGATAAAAATTCTCTTTTGGCTTGATCCATCAAATCTATTCTATCTACAATAAAATAGAATTTGGGTACAATATTTTTCTGTTGAAAATAATCGGTTAGGTATTTTACATTGTAATAAGAGAGCGCTGTTTTACCGCTGCCTTGTGTATGCCAGATAATTCCCTTTTTAATTCCATTTTCTAAAATTCGTTTAATGGCTTTGGTGGCAAACAACTGCGGGTAACGCATGATGTGCTTTTCCAAACCTTTTTCTTCGTTTACGTAAGCCAGGGCATATTTTAAAATCATGGCAAAACGTTCTCTGCTAAACAAAGACGTTAAAATACGATTGGTAGGTGAGTTTGGGTCCTTGTTGGTGCTAAATTCTGGCGAATGTTTAATGGCAATTAGGTTATTGTCTTTTAAAACCAAATTTTCTAAGTCATCATCTTCTGCTTTTAGTAAAGCCGATAAGACGAATTTTTCTTCCTCTCTAAAGCAATTAAAGTTGGCAGAACTATAAGAAGTAGAAGCATAAAAAGCTCCTTGAATGGGCTCAATAGATTCAACGTCGTACTCCATATTATTAGAGAATACCAACAATTGAGAAATATTAATAAACTTTCTAAACTTCTTATTCTTAAACCGTACGTTAATTCGGTCTCTTTCCTGCAAAACACCTTCCTGATTGTTTGGCTTTTTAACTTCTATAAATGCCAAAGGCATTCCGTTAATGAGCAAAGTAATATCAGGTCTAAATTCATCGTCACCATTTTTGTAAGTGAGTTCGGTTACAACATGAAATGAATTATTATCAAAATTATTAAAATCAATTAACCTATTACCCGAAGTTGAAATAAGCATATTATAAAAAGCCTCTCCCAAATCTTCGTTATCTAATACCAAAGAAATATCTTCCAATAACCTCTTCACATCCGCCTTGTCAAGTTCTGGGTTGATCCGACCAATACTCTCCTCAAAAATCTCAGTAAATATATTTGTCTCCACATCCCATTTAGCCCTCGACAGCAAAACATATTGATAACCCAACCTACACAAATGCAGAATAGCAGGTATTTTTACTCGAGTGTTTTCATTAAAGGCCATAATCACCATTACATTTAAAGGACGCTAATATCGGAAAAATTTTGGGGAATTGGAGGGGATGTTTGGTTTGTGGTTGGGAAGGATTGGGATTGTATCGTTTGAGAGAGAGTGGGGGGGAGATTGTTATTAATTTTTGTCATTTGGTCGTAAGCCGAAACAAAACACTGACATTACTGACAATATTGTTTAATACTACCAAATGCCTCTTTCTTTCCCATTTCACCAGCAGTACTAAAATCTTCGCATGCAGCTTGTTTCTTGTTCAACATCATATTGCTAATTGCCCTGTAATAATAACTATCGCGGCAAATAGAATATTCCGAGTTAAATGGACCTGGCTTTTCATATAATTTTATTGACATACTAAAGTATTTTATTGCAAGTTGCATATTGACTTTATTTTCAATTTTAACAGAGGTAGGTTGCAGCAAAGCTACTCCCAATAAATAATTTGAAAGTGCACTACTATCTTGGATAATATTATGGTATTTTTTTAAATCTTTTATTGCACCTATATAATCTTCTAACGCAATTTTACATTGTGCTCTATGTATCATAAGGTCTGATTTTTGAGCCTTTAGATGATAAGCTCCTTTTGTTTTAGTGTATATATATTCGTTGAGACTATCATCACGTATAATTTCATAACCAATTTCAAAAAGATCAAATCTATTAGTTGGGATAAATTCTTTTTTCCAATTTTTATCTCTAAAGCTTTCAGGTTGAAAATTAATCAAATTAAGGCCAAATGTGTAATATTGAATTGCCTCTTGAAATTTACCAGAATGATGCGCAGAATATGCCAATTTATAATACAATAAGGGATCATCAAAGCTGCATGGACTTTCAAAAAATGACTCATAATATAATAAGGCATTTTCATAATCCTTTTTAAAAAAGATTTTGTCAGCAGAATCAAGAGTTCCCCAACAACTATTATATTTATTTTGCCCAAATGAAATATTAGAAACAAAAATTAAAGATAATAAAAAAATAAATTTTAGTTGAAGTTTATGAGTAATTTTCATTTGGGACTTTTGTTATAATTAATTGTTTTTATTGCTATTTGTGCTTGGTTTAAAACCTGCTGATAATTTTGTTCGGGTGGATTTCGAGTTGCAAAATAGTTTATTTGAGGTAGAGTTTTAAAGTAAACACTTTTCAAGTAATTGGACTAAATCGTTGATATCTACAAGGCACACATCTTAGTTCAAAAATCGTTTAATGGATGCTTTACTTTCATCTCCTATTTGATTTATTGATTCGTCAAATTTTATTTCTTCTGAGTTTATATCAATAATATGCTTGTCAAGTAATTCTATGTCTTCAAAAGACATTCCGTACCTAAGCATCCAGATGTGTCTGTCATTGTCAGTGCCGTATTTAATTAGCTTAGCAAGCCTTAATGCATTATTGTCGGCAGTCTTTTCAAAATACTTGAAAAGTGAAACATAGAAAACATCACTTAATCTAAAACCAATTAGTTTGTCTATGTAATCGTAAGTGTCATACATTATGTAGTCGTAATCAACATCTTTTGCCTTAATTCCGTTTAATGAACTGTAAACATTTAATTGCTTGTTAGGGATCTCCTTATATTCAGTAAAAAATGATGCTTCAATATTATCCGTGCTTCTACCTTGCCTTTCAAATACTTTTCTCTCTATTGTTTTGCTCGCATAAGAATAGCGATACCAACAAATGTTTTTAAATGTTTTACCATAAATTTTCCAGAATATAATTTTTATAGCGGTATTAAAAACATTTGACTCACCTCGTTCTAGTGGACGGCCCAAATAATTAGAATATAATTGCTGAAACCTAATGTATAGTTCAAGTCTTTCTTGGGAATCACTATTTATATCACTTAGCGGTATTAACTTATTATCCACAAATATAGATTTTAGGAGGTTAGCAATTATTTCGTAAGAATTATAACTAGTTAGTTTTTCAATTTCTGTTTCAGAGAGGTTGTATTCGTCTGAAAAAGTCCCATTTAGAATGGCTTCTTTAAATTCATTATAATCATCGTCATTAGGCTCGTTCTTTTCCAATAATGAAACATTGTCTAGAACTTCATCTTGTTTTATAATATTCCTTAAAGCAGACATTCTACTCGGATTACTAACTATTACATAGCCAAAATCAAACTTTGAAATTGTTGTAGAACGACCTGCTCTGCCAATAAGATTTTTTACAGACAATGGTTTACTTGCTTCTAATCTATCAAGGAAAACTATATCAAATGGCATATTTATTCCTTGCTCAAGAGTGGAAGTGGCGAAGCAAATTTTACAAAACCCTTCCTTCGTAAACTCTTCAATTATTATGCGAGTTTGAAGTGGTAGAGAGCCGTGATGTATTACAATTCCTCTTTTCAATAGTGATATCATCTGAGAAAAGTAATTTTTGTTTGCAATGGTATCTCCGCCAGTATATAGCTTTAACTTATCAATATATTCAGCCACCCTTTCAGATTTAATTTCATCACATAGTGAAATGTATTTGCCAAAATCGTTTAGAAAAACCTTATTATATATTTTCGATTTTGAAACATAAAACAGAACTGAACCATTATTTTTTATCGTCTCAGCAATTGGGTCGAAGGGACAATATTGCTTTTTATTCCCCATCACGTTCTTATCTATTCCAAAAAAATAAAAGTTCCAATTATCATCTGCTGTTAAAAATATTTGGCCAACATTTTTTAAGTTATATTGTCTCGCATATGAATTATTTTTCTCAAAATTATTTTTTTCAATCTGCGATTCTGGGTTTCTTACAAAAGGATGGGCAAAGACAAATTTGGCATTTGGATAACTTTTAAAGCATCGCCTCACAATACTATCAAAATAAAGCCCTCGTTTAGAATCTTCATTACTCAACTGAGCTTCATCAAAAAGAAAAAAGTCAACTTTGAATTTGTCTTTTTGTTTAAATAAGTCGCCACATCGTTCAGGTGTAACTATAAAAACATTCTTATTTGAATGCTTTGTATTAATTGAGTCTATAAAAGTTAAGATGTTTACCGATTTGTCTTGTATTAGGGCGCTTATTTTTAGATAATACTCGTTTATTAATGCACGCGAAGGCACGACAACAACAACGTCATTTTTAGAAGCAATTATTTGATTCATAAAAACATAAGATTTACCTGTGCTTGTTGGTGCCGAAAAACTAAAACAATTGTGAGATTCAATGCTTTTCACAATGTCCGCTTGTACTGGAGTGTAAGTTTGATTGAATGTATCTTTAATATAATCTTTATATTGTTTAAAAATGACGTCTTTCAAGGAGTTTTCAGTTGTCTCTTTGTAAAATACTCCCATACTATTTAGTATAGAGTCTTTATAATTTTTAAATTTTTCAGAATGGTAAAGTTGCAAATATGAAAGTATCTCCATATCTGATACACTTATTGGTCCGTTTAAATATAGACTATCAAGTAAGTATTGAAAATACTTTTCAATATCAATGCCTGAGATAATATTTTTAATTGAATCCTTCATATATTAACAGCAACACATACAAGTTCTGTGAAATTTGTTAAAATTTTGTAGTCCTCGTTTTCCTGAATATTTTTTACAAGAGTCATTGTCGAAGTGTCCTTGGATGCAAACGAAGCAGAAAAACCTTTAATGCCTTTGATAACGTTTGATTTAGAGGCGCCAGAACAAAATGCGTCCAGGTCTGGTAAATCTCCAATGTCAGCACTTTCATTTATGAATCTCACTATTTGTTCAAATGCACGTCCATAAGCATTTTGGTTTGATAGATATTTTGCTTCACCGAATAATAAAACTTTACTAGAGTTCTCGGAATAAAAATCAAAACCAGGGTTTCCTCTTTTTTGCTTCTTGATTAACTCGGCAAGTGGAATATTGGAATACGAAAGTTCATTTATAAGGGTTAGTCTAGCAAGTTCAGAAATTACATATTCGCCTGAATTGCTTGTTACATTGTCATCACCTGCTTTAATTATATTGTCCGCTATATACTTAACAGTAGCGTCAGCACGAACCTGATATCCTTCTTTTATCCAAACTTTATCAAAGTCATTGAGCCAGCTTAAATTAGCGAGAGAGTCAAAAACTTCTTTTAATGTCAACTCCACGCTAGTTGGATTAATTCTAATAAATGTAATGTGCGAGTCAATTTGAATTCTATCAGTTATAAGATATGATGCCATTTATTTGATTCTGTCTTTTGTTAAACTTGTAATTTTCGGTTTGCAGCGACAATTTGGCAATTTCGGGACTCAAAACTGTCTGCCAGCACTAAACTTGATACAACGCACATAGTTTCTTTTAACCACTGAACCGCAAATTTCTTATAGGTGTTATGCACAGTTGCTTTTGAATTCCTTTTTCCAACGCATAATTGTCGCATTTAAAACTCTCAAAATTTTTCTTCCTTTTTTTGCGTTTTGTTCCAGTTTTATCTCATCCACTTCGTATTCGATTAATTCATGAGTTATATCATTTCTCTCATTTTTCCAAAGATTAATTTCGTTCATAAAATCAACAGTATAGTATTTAGCAATCAAAGGTTCCGTTCTTCTCAGTTTTTTAATTTGTTTTACGCAACTATCAATTTTATGCTTTTCACCGATTTCTCTATTCAAAGTTTTTATTAATATAGAGCGTAATCTTTCTTCAATAACCGCATAGCATATTGCTGATGCCTCAAGGAAAAACTCAGTTTCTAATGCATAATCAGCTTTAGAAATTAAAGTTTTGAAACGAGTTCCTTTATCAGTTTTTCTCATTCAATTTCAATTTAATTTTCATATTGACAGCAGCAATTTTTGCTAATAGTGCTCTTCCAACAATTGTTGCTTTTTCTATTCTTTTAAAATCTAATTCTTCTTTTGCCAAATCATGCATAATATTATTTCTTTCTAATCTCCAAGTATCTAATTCAGTTAATAAACTCAGTGTTACATCGTTTTTAATAATTTCGTTAGTAGGTAGCTCCCCAAACATGACTTCAATACAGCCATGATAATTTTCTCTGACTGGAAGAAGTTTTAATTTCTCTAATGTCAATGACTTTATTCTGTTTTCTATTATTGAATAAATAATCCAATTTGCTTCTAGAAAGAATGTATGTTTAATCGCTAAATCTGCTCTGCTAATTAACTTTTCAATTCTTTTTCCTTTTATAGTGCCACGTTTCATTGTAATTTCTTTAATAATTGTGCATATCTCTTTTTCTGCCGCAAAAGTATACCCCACCCAACACTTGCGAAACAAACAATCGAGTTTACCTCCCTAATAAAATTTTCTGATTTCAGGTTTTTCATAGTGCGTTTTCAAAGGCTTGTTTTGAATTTGGTATAGCTAAATTAATAGTTCAAAATTAAAAAGCAAAATATTTTTTAATAAATTTCATTTTTCTTATCAGTTTATCAAATGGATTATTCTTTAAGCTGTAGCAATGTAGGTTAATGTGATTCTAACATAAATTTAAATATGGCCATACATTACTCCATACATTACCAACTTTTTGTTGCTGTTTAATTTTAATCTTCGGGTCATTCTGGTAATGGTATGACTAACATTCGATTTACTTGTTTTTAGAATGTTTGCTATTTCAATTAGGGAGTAGTCTTCGCCTAGGAGTTTAATGATGTTCACTTCAAAATCGCTTAACTTTTGCTCGGCAGGTAATTCATCTAATTTGTTTAATTGGTAATAATCGTTGCGCTCTATCCAATTCTGAAAATTAGCTTCTTTATCGCCTACAAATTTTTTATTGAATGCCGCCTCTGCTGCTATAGGTAATAAAGATGGGTCCTTGGAAGAGTAATAGGTATTAGGTATGCTTTTTATCTCCTCGTAGGTGGCTCTACTAAATCCATGAGAGATTAGTAGGATTGGAATATCTACATTAATGTCTCTGATATGCTTTGCTAGTTCTATTCCGCTCATAACGGGCATTTGAATGTCGGATATGATTAAATCTACTGGGAGCTCACTAAGATTTGAACTATAGATTAATTCTTTAGCTAATAAGAAGTTTTTTACGCAAGTGAAGCCACTCTTTTCTATGTATTGCATTAAATAATCATGCTCCTGCAATTGGTCTTCTACTAAATAGTAGTTTTTATCAATATTCTGTTTCATCGTTTCAAAAGTATTTGATAGTAGGATTAGCTGTTTCTTTTGTTATATTTTTTAGAATAACTTTTTCCTATTTCTAGGATTTTAGTTTTGGTCGTTTGCTTTTTTTGTTTGAATTGAAAATTATTTTTCTTTTATAAGACGTTTTCAAGTTTTTGTTTCTGATTTTTGTTTTTCAACTGAGCATTTGAATACTTTTATTACTCATTTTTGTTTTTTACAAAGGAGTTTTGATGTTTTCAGTCTCAATTTTTGTTTTTCACAAAGCAGTTTTGATGTTTTTGGTGTGAGTTTTTATGTTTTCACTACCCATTTTTGTTTTTCACAAAGCAGTTTTGATGTTTTTGGTGTGAGTTTTTATGTTTTCAATCCCAATTTTTGTTTTTCACAGAGCAGTTTTGATGTTTTTAGTGAGAGTTTTGATGTTTT